>JAOUJW010000001.1:300000-392968 GCA_029882975.1 Gammaproteobacteria bacterium | reverse complement strand
TACAGAATTCGCATTATTGGGGCTCCATCAGTCAACCTCTGGAACCCCCATCGCTGCACGGAACTAGCCCATGCGATCTTTCAGCGCCTTACTAACGACAGCTTAACCGGGCATTTTTTCGCTGCACCTTTTTTGTTAGAGTGCAACGAAACAAAAAAGGTGCAGCGAAAAAATGGTCCGGGTTTAAGCTATTGTTATTCATCATTACCATCCAATACCTGCGCCCAACGTTATTTTACTGTTTCCCGAATCGACATTACCATATATGCCCGCGCTAAAATATAACTCCAACGGTGAAAAAATAACTTCTGCACCAATATAATCTACTTCGTCAATTTTTAGGTAGCTAAATCCATAGCGAAGGTTTCCTATACAACAAGCAGTTTCTCCATAACCTAATGTTATTTTTTCGCCGTTTTTTCCAATACTCATATCAAAAAAATAGAATTGCCCTAACAATGGCTCTTCAAGTGATGGGGTAGATCTAATTACATAGCCAACACCCCCACTTATATTCAATTTTAATTGTGATTGATAACTTATTGAACCAAAATAGGTCAATTCACCCGCCAATAAATAACTTGGGCAGAAACACAAAAGGCAAGAATAAAGAACTCTATTCATATCTCAAACATAACGACTTCCTCACCGGCGCATTGGAGTGGGGTGCTTTTTGTGGTATCTACCACAAAAAGTGCGCCGCGGAAATGCGTCCGAGTGCAGGGGCTTGTTATAAAAAAACATTTTAGATTACCTTATGTAGATATTTCTGCTTTTTTCTTCTTCCTATAAAATCTGACAAAAGCACTTGATAGAGTAAGCAGGACAACCACTACAACTAAAATTAGCATAATGCCTTTCCTTGATTTCACTTCAGTTTTTATGCTTTCGCCTCTAATTGCTTTATCAATGTATTTTGTTAGAGTTTGAATTTCGCTTCTATCTAAATAACCAATGTGTCTATACGCAAGTGTTCCGTCGTTTGCAATAATCAATAATTCGGGTATTCCATATACTTGCAGATCTATACCAACTCTCCCAGTTCGATCAAACAGTGTCGCGGTAAATGGGTCACCATAATCACTCAGATATTGAATCGCTTTATTCTTTTCGTCTTTATAATTTAACCCATATAACCTATTTCTATATTCTTTCATTTCTAATAGTAGTTTCCAGTGCTCATTCCAACCTTCTGTTTTTTTCACCCATGAGCTCCAAGCTACTATCACCCAAACATCTCCAACTCTATCTTTGGATAGAAAGGTGCTATTTTCTGCCAAAGTCTTTAATTCAAAATTGTGTATAGGCTCTCCGACAAAATCACGTCTAGCACTTCTAGCGTTTGCATCCATGGCAATTAAGCAACATACCACAGCAAAGATAACAAAAATTACTCTGTTACTCATCTGCAATAACGCACAATTCACCGGCATACCGTAGCGGCGGACTTTTTGTGCGATTCTGCACAAAAAGTGCGCCGCGGAGGTATGTCCGAGTGGAATTGATGGTTAGAAATCACTTTATTTATAGAATATTTCTTCATGCTCAGCTTACCTAAAAGGTTTTAATAACAGTAGTACTTTACTACCAGAATTCCATTTAACTTTACCAAGAGAATACGAATGTTTTTCTAGGTGGAAAGAGATATATCCCATGACTCTACCACCAATCAATAATGTTTTTGAAACCTCTTTACTGCGAGAATCTCTACTCACTCCGCCAAGTAATTCCGTATGCCTTTCTTGGTGTGAAGAGAACTGCCCCATGACTCTATCACCGATCAAAAATGTGTTTCGAAGTCGATGCACTTAATGCATCAAATACTCTTTATAGAATCCACCATCGCGGAACCGAAAGTTTCACTTAACTTTATCTATCCCGCATCGTTTCTAAACAATATAAATGGTCATTGCTCCCCGTTTCATAACTCCCGCAATGCCTAAAGTTATCCCAAGCAGCTCCCACCTCGCCTCGTGCTGCACAGCCAACCGACGAAATCAAAGCAAGAACTACTACAATCAAATACAAATATTTCATATTTTCACGCCCATATTTTATATCCCAATAGCCTGAACCGCTTCAACTGCTCCTACCTACTAATAGCCCACAACTTTTTTCTTAACCACTAACAGCGAGCACTTTTTCTAACGAGAGCCCTCACCGGCACATTGAAGCAGCGCACTTTTTGTGGTATACACCACAAAAAGTGCGCTGCTTCAATGTGTCCGCGTGCAGGGATGTGTTAGAAAACATTGTATACACTGTCACTTGTTTTCAGTTTATGGCACATAGTAGCTTGTTAATCATTCTTATTCAGTACCGCCCGCAATAACAATCGCGTTCAAAACGGCCAAAGGTGCTTCAAAATATTTTGCTACTCCCAATACTGTTTTGTTATTCTTATTGCGTGCATTAATATTTACACCACATACTAGAATTTGTTGGATTTTATCTAACGCTTCTTTAGACCTATAGTTGCTAAGCTCGATTGCTTCAAATAATTTTTCGTTTAATTCGTTCCATTCTGCTCCTGGGTCAATATTGACATTCTTAGGAACAATTGACTCAGCTCGCGGCAGCAAACCGGATGTACGAATCGCTTCTCTTATTTTTGATTCAGAAGTATATTTGCTTTGCAAATTAAATAGGGTTTCTTTTAGTTTGAACGCGCTTTTTGTTTCCTTTTTATCCAAAATAATTCCTTTGCTACAAACCGGGCAAAGCAAACGATGAAATTTATCATATGGAATCAAGGGAACAAAATATATAGTGAACCAATAGGTGTTCTCATACAAATGCCATGGTGAATTATTGCTGCAATTGGGGCAGACTATAGGCAAAACTGGACCCAAGTCTTTAGTAGAGCCCGTAATTGTTCCGAAAATCATATACACGTATCCTTAAAAAAACTAACGTCGCCCATAACCAGACGGTAAAAGGGGCGCTTGCTTTTGCAAAAATGTAGCGAAGCGAAATGCAAAAACAAGTGCCGCTTTTGACGGTCTGCTGTTAATGGTCCTTGTTATGTCTTTAATTTTCTTCAAAAAAATCATTATCTATTTCTTTTATTTCATATATATTTGCGGTTTGTACACCAACCCCAAATTGATACATTAAATTTACGAGTTTTTTGCCATCAATTAGAATTATTTTATGGTGAGCTTCTTTAGCTTTTTTTACCGCAGACTCATCGAACGATGAAGTTGTAACAAAAACTCCTTTTGTTGTATCGCCGCTCATTGCGCCAATAAAGTTTCTTATTTCTTTTTCTCTCACTTTATTCTCAGAATAGCGTTTAGCCTGAATGAATATTTTTTCAAGTCCTAGTTGATCTTGATTTATAATTCCATCAATTCCTCCATCTCCAGACTTTTTTGTTTCGACAAAATCTCCATAACCCATTTTTTTTAATAAAATTAAAATTACTTTTTCAAAATAGTAAGGGTCAATAGCTTTGAATTTTTCTAAAAGCTCTGATTTTATTTCGTTTTCAATTATTGAAAATCCTTGGTCTATTAAGTCTTGGGGAGTTGCATTTTCTAGTTGCTGTTCATCAACTGAAACAGGTTTGTTTTTATCTTTGTTTTTCTGGCATTCCACATAGTCCGGGTCGTTCTTTAACTGTTTTAGCGTGAGAACTCCGTTTTTTAATGTAGCCATGCCTTTTTCAGTTATTTTTACCATAGCCCGTTCTGGTTGAATTAAGAAGTTACCTTCCTTTAAATATGCTTTACCCCAACCAATTCTATTTAGAATTAATAAATCTCCGGACTGTGTTTTTTGAGACAAAACCTCTTCTGGAAGATGTGAGTAAAACTTATCTCTTACGCGCTTTCGAAGCTCGTTATAATGCATGACTTCGCCTGTAGACAGAATATCCAATATCGGTATAAATGTTTCGTGAAATTTTGGTAGTTCAGTTTTCATATGACCTAGCGCCAATTAGTGTGTATCCTTCATATAGACATAACAGAGTTTTCGACAGTCCACGTAATTATACCTTTTATTATTTTTGTCAATATACACAATCACGCGATCATTTCTTGAGCACACCCCTGTGCAACTTACCGTATTTACTGAGATCATTTGTAAATCTCCAAGAAACAATTGTTTATGGTCTTTATGTTTAGCACAGTTCTGTGGCACCTTCCAGTAATTTGATCAATTGGTCCACAAAGTTTGGTTGTTAGTCGATCAGTTTTGGGTTTGGTGTCATTGTGCATATTGAACTGCTGTATTTTACTTTTTATTACCTGTGTTTAATATGCCCTTTTTCAACACATTGCGGAATTGGCAGTAGGGTTGGTAGAGGTGTGAAAATTGCGCCGTAAAAACAATAGATTAACAAAAGGTGAAAGGTGCGGTGGAGAAATATTGTCAGTATTGCAATTCTGAAAAATACTGCAACAGTCAGGCTTATTCTTTTTAGACAAAAAGCTGCACATAAAAGCACTGCTTGTCTTGCTGCAGACGGGATTTTGAGTTAGGGAATGGTGTGTCTCGGGTAAAGGGAATTAGTGATATAGGCGATTACCGTTCTTTAATTTGTAATACACGACTACCATCGCGAAACACGATTGCCCAGCCGCCCCAAAGGGGGAGTTCTTTCTGTTGTGGTGCTGTTTTGCGGGTGCCATTAATCTTGACTAAAGTGACGATTTTTTTGCGCGGTTCGTATTCCGCGGTCATGGTGAGGTTGGATAGGCTGACTTGGCGTGGGTATTTGCGATCGAATTCTTCCCGTTCCCAGTCGGGGATACCGCTGAATTTCAGGTCATGGTCTTCTATCAGTTCCATGTCGGTGCCGGATTCTACGCCCAGTTGTTGTAGCCGCCGGCTCAACCACATTCGAGGGTCAACCGGGCGTTCTGTCTTATCGTTAAGGTGAATATAGAGGTTCCAGGCATCAATATCTTCTTGTAGGGTTTGGCTTAAGCGGCGACGTAAGCGTTTTTGAACAATTAGATCCGCAAGTGCGTCTCTGGCGGTTTGTCCGTTGGCTTCGATGAGTTCCTCATGGATTATTCTTCCGGCGTAGATGCGCTGCTGCAGTGTGAATACACGGTGTTCCATCCACTGAGGTTGGGCGTATTGCTTGTCGCCAACATTAAGTTTGGCCAAAAATTGAAAAGTTACCGGGGCCATAACAGTTGCGCGGTTGATGGTTTTTTTGGTTCCCTTGCCAGGGGCGTGATGCTGGTCCAATACGACAGCGGCTTCGTCATCTTCGCTAAAGCGCGATTCCATGCCTATTTCCACTTCACTGAAGCCGTTGCCCAGGGCGTTGCGGCGCTTGTCTCGGCGTATATAAACCAGCTCTGGTGTTGCTTGAATAATAGCTGCTAACAGCTCTTGACGAGAAAATTCCGGGTTGTCGCTTCCCAGTTGCAAGGCGTTGCGTGTTTGTGTTGCGATTTGTCGTGCTTCTTTCACGGCTTTTTGGTTTAGGGGAATGTTTTCCGGAACTTTGTTGCGCATAATGGCTATAAGGGTACACATATCACAATTCAACGGTTGCCACTGCTTGAGCGATTTGTGTTGATGTTCTTGTTGCAAGGGAGGGAGCAAGTTTCGGTCAGCGCTCAGTGCGGCAGATAGGTCTATCATTGCCGCACGTAGAGCATTGTTTGGCATTGCAGTGATTAGGTGGGAGAAGAGGGGGTCCAGAGGTAAGGGGAACAGGCGTTTACCATGTTCTGTTAAAAGTCCGGTATCGTTGAGAGCTTGCATGTCCTTGAGTAAGTCCAGCGCCCGTTGTACCGCGTGATCGGGCAAAGGGTCGGGAAATTGCAGTTGTTGTACCGGGTTGCCTCCGGCTGCAGCGGCCAAAATTAATTCTGTAAGTTCTTCTCTGCTGGTTTCCGGCGGAGTATAAGGTTCCAGTCGCGCCTGTTGTCCCCACAGGCGCACACACAGCCCGGGCGCGGTGCGACCGGCTCGGCCGCTGCGTTGATCTGCTGCCGCTTGGGAGATTTGGTGCAGGCCCAGTACAGTGCGCGCGTTGCGGTGGTGGGTGCGTCGCTCCAGGCCGCTATCAATCACAATGCGCACCCCGGGGATGGTCAATGAGGTTTCGGCCACGTTGGTGGCCAGGATGATTCGGCGCTGTTTCCCCGGAGTTAACGCCTTATCTTGAGTTTTGCTGTCGACTCCGGCGTGCAGTGGTATGAGTTCTATCGATTGCTGTTTCAAATCCGGGTTGTTCCCAAGTGTAGCTATCACCGATTGAATTTCACCTTTACCGGGTAGAAACACCAGCACGTCACCTTCGGGTTGAGCGGCTAACAGCTCAACTAGACAGGCAGTGATGCGGTTTTCCAAGTGTTTCAGGCGTGGCAGGTCTCTTTGCTCGCTGTAGCGAACGTCGACGGGGTAAGTGCGGCCTTGTGATGTTAATAATTGTGCGTCTAAGTATTGTGCCAACCGGGACCCATCCACGGTGGCTGAAGTGATAACAATTCGACGCATGTCATTTTTTTGGATATGACGTTTAAGCAGTGCAGCCAACAAGTCGGTGTCCCAGCGGCGTTCATGAAATTCATCCAGGATGATACACGAGAATTCAATGAGCTTGTCTTGGGCGAACCAGCGTAGGGCTATGCCTGGCGTGACAAAAACGAGCTGTGAGTTTTTACCGTATTGCTGATCGAAACGAACCGCGTAGCCGATGCTTTGGCCGAGTTCGCTGTTATGTATCTGGGCGACGTAACGGGCAAGGGAACGGCAAGCCAGTCGCCGAGGCTCAATCACCAGGACTCTACCCTTTTGCATACACCACAGTGGAAGGTGGGTCGATTTGCCGCTGCCGGTGGGGGATTGCACCACTACATGTCCAAGGTCGAGGGCCTGTGTGAACCGATCTTTGATTTGCTCAATGGGAAGGGTGTTGCTCATGCTTCGGTCGGCGATTGGATTTTCCCGTCATGGTATTGCAACTGTTTTTTTACGGTGCCATCTCGATGGTAAAAAGTGACCGTGCCGTGCCATTGGTTTTTTCGGCAGTTGCCCTGGCATTCCAGTTTGCCATTGATGTCGTAGTACAGCCAAAGGCCGTGTTTCAGGCCGTTTTTGTGCTCTCCTTCGATACGTTTGTGACCTTCTTTATCGTAGTAGATCCATAGGCCCTGTTTTAAGCAATTTTTAACCAGGCCTTCTTCGGCTACTTGACCGTTGGTATGGGGGACTACCACATGACCTTGTTCAATCATGCTGCCTCGTTGATCAAAATAGAAATTAAACAAGGCTTCACCGTCGTTACTGAAATGGGCTTCCATGACTTTGCGTCCGCTTTTTTTGTAAAAGCTCCACACTCCGGTTTTGGTGCCGTTTAACAATTGGCCTTTGACTTTTAATGCGCCGTCTTCGTAATGCTCCTTGTACTCTTGAGGTGTTCCGTTCATTTTTGTTTGGCGGGCGGTTTTGAGTTTTTCAACAATTCTTTTGCTTGCTTTTTTTCGTCTTCTGTCAAGGCCTGGTATCCGCGGTTTTCAATCCAACCGTAGCCCCAACGAAATTTCGTGGGCCAACGGGGGCTGCCGCCAACGCGAACGCCTTCGCGCATGATGGTTGAAATGAATGTTTGTCCTAAGGATGCTACACAGTTTTTTAACGCCTCATCGGCAGTTACGCGTTCCTCATAGGTGCCGCCTTGCCAGTAGGCTTTGTCGTGTTCTGTACAACAAGCCAGCCACAAATCTTTTTGGGTTATTGTGCCGTCAGGGAAAACACTGCAGCCGTCTGAAGTGAAGGGTTTCAGTTGGTTAGCATAAGAGGTATCGCTGTAGGATGTAGCCATAAGCAGTAATGCGAGGAGGCAATAAAACGGTAGTTGCGACATATTGTTCAACACAAATTTTTTGGGTGAATTATTCGTACGCATTGAGAAAACTCTGAAGGTAAAAAAACTCTTTGCCGGATTTTGCCTACATTACCACTAATTGGTTTGGGCAAGCAAATGGCGGGGTGAAATGCGTGGGTTAAGAAGCTAAGTGTCCCGGTGAGGGAATGACGTAGCCATTGAGAACCGAACCAACGGGCACGTAAGGGGGATTGAACGTGGGCACGGGCCCCATACCCATCACCATCATGACATTTTGACTTGACATCCAGGAAACAAAGTAATTCATTAAATGCACTGCCAGGTTGTAAATAAACAAATTCATTTCCGCGATCTTAAATTCAGCCGGAAGTTTAGCGTATATGGCCGATTCCAATGTTGATGGGGATGCCAGTTTAGAGAAGTTCTGGGAAACGCACACAATGAGTGGCATGGGTATATTGGGTGTGGGCGGGGCGAAAGGTGCGGCTACGGCGACGAACATTGGATACCAAGGTAATCCCGGTACCGTAACAGTGTCTTGCCATTGTTTAAATGAAGCGGAAACCGCGTCGGCCACGGCGTTGGCCAGTGTTTTAAACATACCGCTGCTGTTGTAAATGCCGGGAGCCTGTGTGATCCACGGTTTGAGATCCGGTCCTTGTAAACAGCCGGGTACACCAATAGCTGTTTGACCCATGATTTGGATATTGGCAAAGTGTGCCTGCAATCGCCAGCTGTCCACGCCATATTTGACCGCGTTGACAAGTTTGTCTCTGTTGTTGGTTGTAGTCAAAGACTTTACTTGGTCTTCCTGAATGGATTGTTGTTGTAACGCCGTTGTCAGGGTTTGTGCGGTGGTAGCGGCAGATTGCACGGAGAAGGCAGTGTTGACACCGATCTGGCGTTTTTCCACGGTGTTAAAGTCGGTTAGCAAGCTGGTTTGGGAAGTTTTTGCGGTCGCCTCGACGTCACTTTTTGGGGTTACGGAAGAAAGAGCTTGCAGCTGGGCGGACACTGAGTTCTCCCGTACAAGCGTCGGATTGAGAAAAGTGGATGCAGTTTGCCTTATGGTCATGGTATTAGCCCTCACTCTGTAATTCTGGGCGTACAGCTATTCATTCGCATTGATCCAGAGCAAATCTGGTATTCCTTAATATAGTTCTACTGAACTTGCAGCTAATTTACTTGCAGCTATTTTGTCGCTGAAATTGTGCGGGAGCATGGTCGCTGCTGTTGTACGAGCTTTGTTTTTTCTGAGGGTTTTCATCAATTATTTCCCAGGCGATTACGTCAAAGCGAGGTGAGTAGGAATGTATTTTCTTGTTGCTGAGTAAATTGCTGCTGATTTTTTGGTAGGGGTAACCTTGCAGACGGATACGGGTATTGTTGGTTATCTCCTTGGTTTCAGGGCGGGCCATGGGTTGCGGGTAAGCGGGGTGTATCGCTGTGCCCGGTTGTTTGTTCTGCAATCTATGCAACGTGAGGCATGTTTCTGTGCCGCTGTAAATGGCATCTATAGATATGGCGGATTGGCTGCTGCGTGTTTCTTCTTCCACGATGTGTGGTTCCAAAAAGTACAGGAACAGAAGGGGAAGAGATAGTGTAAAACTGATTAAAACAATTTTTGGCAGCACAAGTAGTTCTCGTCAGGTACAAGTTCGGGATATTTATTATACTGTAAGGAAGCTTTGCTTCACTATTGGCATTATATGAATACTGTGTTGAACTGAAAAGTGTCACAACGCGATTGTAAATAGGGGTTTAAGGTATGCGCCACCAATGTCCAGGCGAGTTTTACCGGGAAATCGTACAAGAATTATGTGTTCATTTTAGCCCGGATGAATCCGTTGATGTGGATGAGCAATTCTACCGCTATTTAGATCGGTGTTATGAAGCAGATAAGCAGGCATTGGCACAAGCCGGTTTGGAAGGCGAAGCGCCGCGTTCTGTATCGGGGGTGCGCAATGGTTTGTTTATTTTTGCGGTGGGGTTGTTGACTTATGGCCGATTGGATGTTGTTGAGGATATCGTGGAACGTATGCCTCAAAGTGGGCATACGCGGCAGTTGGAATATGTGATAAATGTGTTGTTGCCACTTCCGGCCGGTTTGGACCCAGTTGGAGACAGAGCCGGTTTTCATGAGTGGTTATGCCGTCATAAGACAGATTTGAAATGGAATGCCGCTAAAGGTCTATTTGAGTATGATGCGCAGAGTGTTCCGCTTACTAGATGAACATTAAAACCACACCCACAAGCACCGAGCCCAGTCCTAATGCAAGTACAAGCCAATCGCCCTGAGCCAAGCCGGGTTGTAAGGTGGATTGCTGCGGAAACTCCGGGTTGTAATATACGGTGACGGCTTTGGAAAGGGGGTATTTCTCGGCGATAGAGCGACTGAATTCTTGAGTCGGTGTCAAATCTACCGGGAACTCCAGTCTACCTTCATATGGAGTACCGTTAACGCTGTAGGTATAAGTAACATGCGGCAGTAGAGCGTCATGCTCGGATTGTTCTCGGCTCTCGGTAATCTGTCCCAGCGCATAGGGCCATTGGAGGCTGCGGCGACTTCGGCTAATAATAATCCAGCCCCATGCGGAAGCGGCGACGCCAAAGACGATAAATAGCGTCAAAATAATGGAATAAGGATTCATGGTGAACACTCCACAACCACCTGATCTGGCGGTCCATTATATTCCTTAATAGCAGCGAATTGTTAAAACCTGTTGAAATACTTTGGGTTTGACCGGTCATCCGGACCCAGTTTTCGACTTAGTTCTATCAATCGTGGATAGTTGGGACAGAAGGACATGTCTTTGGGTGGGTGTCCGTCACGTAGACAGTGATCACAGGATTCCAGGTTGGGGCAGGCCTTGCAGCGTTGTACGTGGAGTTGTATTTCCTCCTCTGGCAGACGATTTAAATAGGTATGGAAATCGGCGCCTATAAATTGCAGCATTTTGAAAAGGCGGAGGTTTTTTACGGTATGTTGCAACTGAGGGTTATTGTCAGAAATAGTTTTAAGGCGTCGACAACCTTGGCGACATGCAAGCACTATCAGGCATGCCAGGGCGGTTAACAAGGTATAGTAAAGTATACTGGTCAACATTTTTTTCGCCTTTGCTGCAAAGCAGCACTCTCTAACTATATTAGCGGATAATGTTATAAAAGTCTTTAGGTCTGTGTGGGTTCAGAGCGGGAGTTCCTTACCCCCGGCTTTGTTCGGGTTTGTGACGCAAGTCCGACCTTGGTGCCGAATTTCAGTCTCCAAAGCCGGTCTTAAAATCCAGGCACACCCTGTGAATGGTCCAGGTAAATAGGGACGATGCTACGGTGATAATGGAGCTGTAGACGCTGCAACGTAATGTTCTCAACCCCCTGTTTAGCTTGCAAAAGTTTCTACTTATGCAGAACCCGGATGGGTTAGTTTAAAAACGTCCGGTGGCTGGCCCCATGCTTGCAAGAATGTCAGACGAGATTTTGTCGACTGTTTTGTTGAATCTGGAGAGTTTTCGATGTCTTACAAGGTTAGTTTACCGCAAATTGGTCCTTACTTTTGCGCTATTTCTGATACGAAATACCGGTTTTGGTGCCGGGCCAAAGGTGAAGGTGTGGGGGTTATCCGTTACAAGCAGTCGGAACATACGCGGGTGCATGTGCATGCTTTTCCTTTGAAACGTCGATTCGACAATACGGGTGTTGTTGATTTGGAACTGGAAGCCAATGAAACCTATATCATTCAGATGGGGATCGTGAGGAATGCTTCCATTGAACAGCTGTCCGTGCCCGACTTGGAGCTTAAGTGGCCTGCGGACTCTGAGATGTACATTAAGACGTTTCCGAAATCCGGTTCGACTACCGAAGAGACCGCGTTTCTTATGGGCTCCAGTCGTCATCCGGGCGGGTGGTTCTCCGGTAACAGCGATGCCGCTTTTGCCAGTATGGATGCAATGATGCGCGCTAACTCGATTAAACCGGGTTTTATCCTGATGACCGGTGGACAAGTGTTTGCAGATTTTAAAGGCAATGGACCACCCTCAGAGATAGAAGCTTACTTTAAGAAATATCGCCAGGCTTTTTCCTCGCCCCATTTTTCGCGGGTTCTTAAAAAACTGCCCGCCTACATGATTTTCAATGATCATGATATTCAACGACAGTGGTCCATTGGTAAATATGAAACCGCAGAAAAAGGGTTTCATATGAGCCTGTTCAGCAAAGCTATTTTGGCTTACCAGAGCTACCAATCCAATATGAGTCCGGTCATTAAGGAGGATAGCAGCGTAGCTGATGCGCCGGAGATTGGTTTGAGCATCTATGGCGAAAAAGGATATGGGGAAATTCCATTTTGGTACGAGTTTAACCACGGCCAATGTGATTTTTTTGTGATGGATGTGCGCACTGAGCGTAGGGAACCCCATTGCATGATTTCCAAACAACAATTGGAGTGCGTACAGGAATTTTTATTACGCGATCCCGGACGGAAAAAGTTTATTGTCAGTTCTGTACCGGTGTTCCCGGATACTCGTCCCCCATTCGGGGTGCCGGCGGATAAGTGGACGGCCTTTCCTAATCAGCGCAAGCAATTGTTACAGTTTATTGAGGAAAAGCAAAAAACCGGTGAGGTTAAAGATGTCATTTTCTTGTCCGGAGGGGTGCATTGTTCCTTTGTGGCCAAAGCCGTTTTTCCAAAGTCACAATACAGCATGTATAGTGTTGTTTCGTCCTCCTTTAACCGCCTTGCCAAAGGCCTGGATAACCAGGACTTTTTGTGGGAAGAAGTTCGCGGATTTCCGCGGAATGAATTGGCGCTGGAACGCAAGACCTATGGTGGCGGTATGAGCAAGGTGCAACGCGAAAGTAACTTTGCTTATCTCTCAGTAGTGGAAGATACATTACAAATCGAGTTTTACTCCAGTGACGGGGTCAAGCTGGAAGATCATGTCATTACCCTAAATACCCAACCCATACAGGAACCGGAACGCTATGCGGTGGTGGGGCGGTTGGATAGCCTGAATTCCGAGAGTGAGGTAGAGGAAAAGAAGATTCTTGCGTTCGATAAGCAGGGATTGGGGACCCGGAATTATTACTAACGGTTGATAAACTCCAAGTGATAAGAATATTGAGATTAAAAAAAACCCGCCATCCGGCGGGTTTTTTAATCTGGTTTAGCGGTCCAGTAATTTGTCCAGCACCTCTTTGGGGGTTGGAATATTTTTCAAATCTTCTCTTACCTCCTTGGGACTGGGTACTTTAATAGTTACCTTTGGCGGCACCGGGACTGTCACGGTAGTGGTGACAGATGCTGAACCGGAGTCGGTATGTGTGTGCCGATGTTTTTTGACTTGTCGGGTATCTTGGCGATGATCCCTGGCATGGTCGTCGCGACGATGATCGCGGGAGTGGCCTCGGTCATCGTCACGGCGATGATCTCTGGCATGGTCGTCGCGACGATGATTGCGGGAGTGGCCTCGGTCATCATCGTGCCGATGATCTCTGGCATGGTCGTCGCGACGATGGTCGCGGGGATGGCCCCGGTCATTGTCACGGCGATGATCCCTGGCGCGGTCGTCGCGACGATGATCGCGGGAGTGGCCTCGATCATCATCGTGCCGACGATCTCTGGCATGTTTGCGGTCACGGTCGCGATGATCCCTGGCGTGTTTGCGGTCACGGTTACGATGATCCCTGGCGTGATCACGCTCCCGGTGGTGGTCGCGGGCGTGTCTGCGGCGGTGTTGGTCCTGGTCATAGTCCCGGTCCCAAAACATTGTTTTGGGATACCATTGTTGATGGCGTTTGTTATGGCGATACGGCCGTTTGGTATCCAAATGCAAGGCCAAGCGTTCATCTTTATATAAAGTAATATGCCAGGGTAGTACGCGTGAACTCAGCCAGCGGCCGGAGCTGAAATAAAAGTACAAACCCCGGTCTACATCAAAATAGACACCGTGTTCAGGATAGTAGTAGTAGTGGTGATCGCCTCGACCATTGTCAAAGCGGTCAGCACCCCGGTCATGTTTGTGCGAGGAATGGGCCCAAGCAGTGCTGCCAAACAGGGCCAAGGATGTAGCAAGCAGTAAAGCTGCGATGGTTTGGGGGCGTTTATGTATCATTGGAAGTCCTCCAATTGTTCTAAATCAATCATAGCCATCAGGTCGATGGCGGTTTCACTGTGTTGGTTTGCGTCGACGGTGATTTCTTCCCAGAACCATTGGTCTAAGGAATTTTGTGCCAGTTCTGTATTACCTGTTGTCGATGTCTCCGGATTAAAGGTAATAAGTGCTGTCACAATCAGCGCCAAACTCGCGGCCATCATGCCTTTGAAAACCAGGCTGCTGTGCCACGGCTTTTTACCGGTCTCCAGATTGGTGACGGTGGATTCCGTCCTGGCGGATTGCACGCGGGGCTTATCTTGTGGCGGCAGATTGTCCATTATTCTTGATAACAACTCACCGTGTTCGGCCTCTGCAACGCTGTTTTGTGCCTGAATCGGCAAAATACCCATCGCCTGGTCCAGTTGTTGCGCTTGCAACCATTGGGATTTCAGTCCGCTGGATTGTTGGATAAGCTCCAGGGCCGCGTCACGTTCGGTTTCGGGCCAATGTTCCGAATGGGAGCCGTAGCTGGCCAGTAGTTGTGTCACTCGTTCTGTGTTCATTTTCGATTTCATAAGCTGGTACCTTCTGATTCCAAAAGGATTGGTCGTAAACTGCGCCTGGCTCGTGCCAACAATGATTCCAGGGCTTCGACACTGGTTTCCAGAATTTTTGCAGCTTCGCGGTTAGAAAATCCATGGTAGGCGCAAAACATGATGGCGCTGCGTTGTCTCTCCGGCAAAGTTTGCAGTGCTTGTTGAATTTTCGCCATTTTTTGCGATTGCGCCAATTCCTGTTCCGGTGCAAAGTTGTCAACTTGATAGTGGTCGCTTTCCAGGGAGATTTCCGGTTTGCGTTTTCTCAGTTTGTCGATACACAGGTTATACGTGACCCGGTAGAGCCAGTAATGCGGCGGAATATTCATATCACGCCAACTGGAGGCTTTTTGCCAAACTTTGATAAAAGCCTCCTGGGCTACATCCTCGGCATCGGCTTTTTTGCCCATATGGCCGAAAGCAAAACTGACGATTTTGTCCAGGTAACGCCGGGTAAATTCGGTAAATGCAGCCTGATTACCCTGGGCAATTGTCTCCATAAGATGTTTATCATCGGCATTTGCCCAGGGATTTATTTTCAGCACGGGTGCTTCCTCGGCTTGCGGTAAATGGGTTGGCGAAGTCATAAGTAGGGACCTTGCAGACATTATTTTACTTTCCATTTATTGGCGCGGTAGTTTTTAACTTCCTCCGCGGTCACGAGTTGATCGCTGTTGGCGTCGATTCGTTTGAACCAGTCGGTCCAGGCGCGTAAACTTTCCTCTGCGGTGATCTCGCCGTTGCCGTTCAAATCCAGTTTCTGAAACAGAAAGTTACGTGGGTTTTTGCCGCCAAAGTGTTTTTTGCGATGCTTGGCCTGGGCAAATTCCTCCTTGCTCAACTCCCCGTCACCGTTGATATCCATGCGTTGAAAACGTTTTTCCGCCCGTTGCCGCTGGAACTCCACAAACTCCGATTTGGACAGTGTGTGACTGGTATCGGTGTCCATTTCTTTAAAGCGATGGGTTCGCATTTCCGCGCGGCGATCGCTCATATGGTTACGGAATTCCAAGGTGGTGACCACACCGTCGCTGTTTTCGTCCATTTGTTGAAAACGTTTGATAGCTGCAGCATTGAATTCGTCCAAAGTAACCACGTTGTCCTGGTTGGAATCGAAAAAATGCATAAATCTTCCTTGGCCGGAGCCCGCTTGGGCTGGTAGAACGGCTCCCAAAGCTGTGGCCACGAAAATGGTAAGTATATGTTTTTTCACAATGTAAACCCTTATCTGTAAGTGTAAGCACGTTTTCCTTTGCTATTAAAAACGCTGCTGCCGTCTGCATCCGTCGTGTGGGGTGGTATTTTTAAATGTGAAAAATTACCACAATACCGGGTTTTGAGTTCATAGCTTAGGGTATAAGTCTATGATTGATCAAGAAAAATAGCTTGTATTGTGGGTCCTGAAGTCAAGTGTTGGTTGATTTGCCGATTTGTGTAAACTTTTCAGCACCGCACGCGCAGCACCGGCCTGCAGCGCTTTCAGCAAGTACACCCGTAGCAAAGCGCCATGGAGTGTTCAGCGAGCGAGAAGCCTTCTGATATAGACATCAGCCACGGAAGTAATTATTATAGTTGTGTATTTCCAATTCAGGTTGGTTTTATAGTTAATCCAAATTGCAAGTGCTAAAGGTCTTTTCAGCAGTTCCGTCCGGTATCTCCTGGTTATTTCCCAAGTTCTGCAATTTTAATAAATTAAAATTTTTTTGAGGATAGTTTTCATGGCAACTGGTACAGTTAAATGGTTTAACGAAGCCAAGGGTTTCGGTTTTATTGCTCCATCTGACGGGGGCGCTGATGTGTTTTTGCACTTTTCCGCGATTGAAGGCACTGGTTTTAAAACGGTTACGGAAGGGCAAGCGGTAACCTATGAAGTTGAGGTTGGTCCTAAAGGACCGCAGGCTTCCAAAGTCATACCCGGCTGAGAATTCCTGGTGGCCGGTAAGTGTTCACTTACCGGCCCGATCCTCAGCTTTACCTAGTCTTACCATCCTCCTTTTTCCAGATTTCTTTCTGTTTTTCATCTCGGTATAACTTTTGCACATTCCAGTGCATTGCTTTATTTCCCTTTTCTTTATTTTGGTACTACACGAGGTTTTGCGTGAAAATCAGGTTCGTCCAACAGGGCTTAGAGGAAATTCTGGATTCCTACAAAACAGATATTTCCAGAGAGCCATTTCATGAGGACAATCGCCTCAGTTGGTTGTTTGAAGCGGTTGAAGGCTTGTTTCGGGACAAACTCCCGGTAAAAAGTCGAGCTACTTTACATGTGGAAAAATACATTGGCGAACAAGAATGGGCCCGTGTTCCGGGCATACTCTTCCGAGACGAGAGAGAAACCCATACCATCCGAGAGGGGGTGTTTGTATTTCTGTTGTTGGCTGAAGATATGTCGGGGGCGTATTTAACCCTAAATCAGGGTCTGGCAACCATGATTGAGAAAAAAGGCAAGGCGTACGGCAGGGATTTGCTTGCAGAAAATGCCGCCCGATTACGGCATGATTGCGAATTGTTACAAAATTATGGATTTGAGGTGGACGGCAATATTGTTGTTAGTAAAGACATTTCGGTTGCCGATGATTTTGCGGCATCCACAATTGCGTACAAATTTTACGAAAAAAATCAGGTGCCTATTGATCTGCAAATTTTAAAAGATCTGGATGCCGTACTGAAATGTTATGACGCGTATTTGCAGCAAAAACCGGTTGTTGCACCAGTGGAGGAGTCATCAGATTTAGCTGAGGCGGAATCGGACGCCCAGGATGGGTATGGTGATGGGGAGCTATCCTCAACCCCGGAAATGGATTTTGAGTCCCTCGCGGAAAAAGAGGAGTTGGTGTTAGCTGAGCCATCCCCGCAAGAAATATTAGCCGAGGTATCAAAGGTATCAGAGGTATCAGAGGTATCAGAGGTATCAGAGGTATCAGAGGTATCAGAGGTACCAGAGGTACCAGAGGTATCCGCAGTAGAACCGGAAATACTCGACACTATTGGGCGTGAGGAGCCGGAGCCAGTTTCACTCGCGCTAAGCGACAACAAAGGCTCTTTGCAGGAAGATCCTGGTTTTACATTACAAGAGCCACAGCCGGAAACGGAACCAATGGTGGAGTCGGCCGCGATCACCGCCGATTCTCAGTTCGATCTTGGTGCGGATGTTTCCATTGAGCCTCAGGTGCCGGTTGATTCGGCTGAGCCGGAAACTGAGGTGGATCTGGTGTTGCAGGAGCCTATGCAGGCAGCCGCATCGGCCCGCTCCGCGAACCCCGGAATATGGGATGCACTGCAGGCATCACGGGCATCGCTGATGTCGCATGCAGACTCTGATGGACTCGGCGAATCTGTACCGGTGGCATCAAGTTCGGTAGTTCAAGTGGTTCGCAACCTATCGAGTCACGGACCTATGGATTCTTGGGTGGCACCTGAGGACATTGCGGACGCTCAAAATCTGATAATTTACGGACCGCCCGGCACCGGTAAAACCCACGCACTAACAACGCAGTATCTTAAGGATTATGAGGACGGGGCTCATAAACGCTATGCACTGGTGACTTTTCATCAGTCGTATAGTTATGAAGATTTCGTGGAAGGGATTCGTCCAACCAGCGGCAGCAATGGGGTGCAATACGAAGTTAAGGATGGTGTGTTCAAGGACGTTTGTCGCAGAGCCCGTCATGATCCGGCTCACCGTTATGCTGTTTTGATTGATGAAATCAATCGGGGCAATGTGGTTAAGATTCTGGGTGAATTGATTACTCTTATAGAGCAGGACAAGCGGGCAGTTTATGCTGCAGATGGCAGTTTGTCCGCTGGATTGGAAGTGGCGTTACCATACTCCGGAGAAAAATTCAGCGTACCGAAAAATGTGGACATCATCGGCACCATGAACACTGCGGATAGATCTATCGCTTTGCTGGACTCAGCATTGCGACGTCGATTCAATTTTTTGGAAATGATTCCGGATTCTTCGGTGATTCGAGGTGGTGATGGCAGTGGTGCGATAGACGACGGGGAAGGTGGCGAGATTGATTTGCGCACTTTGTTGAACGCGCTGAACAAGCGGCTGCGGTTTCTTTTACATCGCGATCAGATGTTGGGGCAGGCGTATTTTACCGATGTGAAAACGTTTGCTGATTTGAAACAGGTGTTTTTGACTCAGATCCTGCCGTTGCTGCAGGAGTACTTTTATGACGACTGGCACCGTTTGCAGTTGGTATTTAGAGATGTGGATGCAGACGGTGAAAAAATTGAACCGCAAATTGTTTGCCACGCAGTCGTCAGGGAGCAGGAAGCATTGGGTGCGGATTACAATGATTATGATGATCAAATCGAATACTGGGTGGTTCGGGAGCAGGATTTCAGTCCCGCTGCTATTCGGAAAATCTACAGTATTTAATTTGAAGCATTAAGCACCCAAATGCACAGTTTGCAGGTACGTGAAGGTGAAACTATCCTGGTGCAGGACCGACCCATAGCCGGTAAAAAAACCTTATCCACGCATCATGCGCAGGCCCTGTTGGTACATGAACACCTTTTTCCGGCTGAGGCCGTTCACTGGGGTTTTAATCGCTTATCGTTCAATCGCTGCGGGTTCTTCTATTTTGAGGGTTGTGCGGTGGAAGTTTTACCGCAGTTGGCCGGAGACAAAATTTCACAGCAAATTTCCAGAGACGTTACGATAAAGATGCTGCGAGCGGCGGGTTACTACCCCTCCCAATCGCCGGTGTACCGGCCAGCCGGGTTGCATAGCCTGAGTTTTTTTGATCGGTATATTTTCCAGTTTTGTGAGGATCTACAGTACCAGATTCGCAAAGGCATGATTCGCTCATATGTGAGTCATCACGGCGAGCTGAAGCTGCTGAAAGGGCGCTTGTTGCTGGATAAGCAATTGCAAAGCGGCCACTCGTCCGGTATGTCGGTTTGTGAGTTCGACGAGCTTAGCGTGGATAATGCCTATAATCAGCTGTTAAAACAGATGTTAACTTTGTTTCTGCATTTGGCGGTGGCGGGGCGAATACGGCGCAAAGTCACCGAGCTATTGCGTGTTTTTTCTGCAGTTTCCAACCAACCTTTAGAGTCTATTCCGTGGCAAAACCTGAATTTTGATAGACACTCAAGCCGTTATGAAACGCTTTTTGCGCATTGCCGCAGACTATTGTCTCATAGTCGGGTGGATGCGCGCAGTGGTTCTCTGAAATCACTGTGTTTTGCCTTCCATATGCATTCCTTGTTCAAGGAAACGATGACTTCCCGTCTGCGCAACAGTCGTTTGGGAAACCTTCTGGAGTTCAAGTTTAAAGGACCTAAGAAATTTTTAGCACAGGATTCGATGGGCAGTCGGGAGCATGTACCATTGCAACCGGATGTATTTGTCTCCAATAAGCAAGGGAGTTTGCTGTCATTGATTAATCTGCAGTGGGACCGGGTGCGCTCCGGTAAACGTTGGACCCACATACCGGAGCAGGACGTGGCGCCGCTACTGGCATATGCGGTGGGCTATGGCGTGAAAAGAGTGTTCCTGATTTATCCGTCCGGTTCGCAAACAGGGGCAGATAGCTTCAATATTTGTGTTAAGGGTGCCGAGGTGGATGTGGTTGTCATGTATGTCGATGTGGCCGCCGACGAACTGGAGTGCCAGTACTTTGAGGAACTATTGTACTGAAACTATCTACCACTTAGTCAGCTGCGCTGATGGAGTCCAGGGCGTTGAGGCTGAAATTGTTTTCGACAAACTCTTTGCATTCATCGCCGGGAAGAGGGGGAGAGAAATAGTATCCCTGCAAATAATCCACCCCTAACTCGAGCAGGCGATCTGCGGTTTGACTGTCTTCGACACCTTTTGCGGTTACTTTCAATTGCATGGCTCTGCCCAGTTCGATCATGGTTTTCACCATGGCCTCACCTTGTTTGGCCGGAGTATGCTTGGTTATCTGGCTGATGAAGGCACGATCAATTTTCAAAGCCTCAACATCCAATTCCTGCAACAGTGACATGGGCGAAAAACCGGTACCGAAATTATCCAATACGACGTTGAAACCCTCTGTGTGCAATTGAGTAATAATCTCTTTGGCATTGTTGGTATCCAGACAGTCTGCATCGGTGATTTCGATGATCAATTGTTCCGCCAACAGGTTATGGCTGCGGATAATTTGCCTGAGTCCTTGTTTAAAAGGACGAGAAAAAAATTCCCTGGCGGATAAGTTTACCGACAGTTTTACTTTTTGGCTCCAGTCCTGGTCTTTATAGAATTCCACCGCAGAGGTGATAATTTGCAGACCCAGGTCTTCCATCAAGCCGATATTTTCAGCCATGGGTACAAACAGGCTTGGGTCAATCCAGCCGTGGGTATGATCGTACCAGCGAGCCAGAGCCTCGATTTGACAGACCTGATTGGTTTTTGCGTCGATAACGGGTTGGAAATAAACCTTAAAACTATGGTTGTGTACGGCTGCCGAGAGTCGCGCGGTTAGGTCAATATTTAGAATACCGGATTGCGCTTCCGGAAGGGCATGAAAAATTTGTATGTTGTTGCGTCCGTTTCTTTTGGCATAATGCAGCGCTTTATCCGCTTGCATGAACAAAGTGTCTTGAGTCACTGCGTCGTCAGGAAATACCGCGGCACCAATACTTAAAGTGGTGTTGACATCCTGTTCCGGTACTCTGTTTTCTGCTGCTGCCTGCAGGATTTTATTGCCGATATAATGTATTTCAGCTGCGGACTTCAGGTCCGGGAGTAACAAAGCGAATTCATCTCCGCCCCAGCGGCATAAGGTATCGTATGAGCGAATATTTTCTTTGATGGTTTTTGCCATCGTGACCAGAAGCTGATCCCCAACCTTGTGGCTGTACACATCATTCACATGTTTAAAGGCGTCCAGATCGATAATCATTAAACCGACTTTCTCATCACTGCGTAAGGCTCGAGTCAGGGCCAGTCGTACGCGGTCCTCCATTAAGTTTCGGTTGGGTAGTTTGGTGAGAGGGTCATGAATTGCCATGGCGCGTATTTGTGCCATTTCGCTTCGAAATCCAAGGCTTTGCAGCAATTTTCCTGTCAGGCAAAACCCTGTAAATCCCGATTGAAATAGACTCACACCCAAAACAATCAAGAATCCCAGCGCCGGCAATTGCCATTCCGGACGCAACACAGCAATGGCGCCGGCGAGTATTACCAAAATACCGGCGATTACGCGAATGCTTGGTTCAATATAGGGTCTGTGACTCATGCGTATGTGGAATGGTTGTTACTGGGACTCAATACCTATCGACCCGTCAGAGCGATTCTTTTGCTTTACGTTATTAGGGTTTGGAAAAAGTTTATATTCGATAATTATAAGAGGTGAGTCAGTAGAATCCGCTTTGAAGCGGTTCAATGTTGATTTATTCGGGTTAAAGATTACAGTTAAGCGGAGCTTGCTGGATTCTGGCGATAGGGTTTAGCGGTAAATCAATGGAGATAGCGTTGGAAACACAAAGCTGTACCTTTAGTTATGCAGACCGGGAACTGGTAATTCAAGTGGGGGATTTGTTAAGCGCCCAATCTGATGTGATTGTATGTTCCAACCAGGGCGATTTAGCTTCTGATCGCGGAATAGCCGCGGTCGTATCAGAGGCGGCCGGTATCGGGATTCAAGTGGAGCTGCAGCAACTGATACGGGAGTATGGTGAATTTTTGTCAGGTATGGCCACTTTTACCAGCGCGGGGTATTTACCGTTCAAGGGATTGATTCACGCTATCAGCCCTACCATGGGTAGTGGTGATGAGCGTCGTGACATAGAACAGGCAGTGACCAACAGCCTGTTATTGTGTGAGGCGAACAATTGGGCCACTATTGCCTTTCCCGCATTGGGCACTGGTGGGCGAGAAATTCCCGCCGGCTTGAGTTCTCAGGCAATGATTAGGGCTATTCTCCGATTCTGGGATGCCCGTATGGACAGTTTGGTTGAACGCGTTTCTATTTATGTACGTGATGCCTGTTTTGAAGCCTTTATTTCCAGTGTTAAAGCAGAAAACGCCGGTCCATTTGCCTCTTTGGCAGGGTTGCCGGTTGCTGGGATTGCTGCACCCGGTTCTCACAACACTGCAGAAGGTTCTATTGAGGACGTGGAAGTGGGGGAGTTGGAACTGAACGATGATGATATTACCGGTTTGGATAATGATGAATTCTCCGATTGGTTTAAATAAACAGAGGCGAAACAACAATGGACGAAACGAACGACGAAATCAGGAAGTTAAAGTTGGAAGCTGCCGTATTTAGAGGCTTGGTAGGCCATTTACAACAGCGTACGGATGTACAAAATATTGACTTGATGAATTTGTCCGGGTTTTGCCGTAATTGTTTGGCAAAGTGGTATTTAAGTGCTGCCAAGGAAATAGGGATCGATATGGATTACGATGCCGCCAGGGAAGTGATATACGGTATGCCGTTTGATGAATGGAAAGCCAAATATCAAGAACCGGCTTCAGAGGAACAGATGCAACGGTTTGAATCGACCAAACCCCTGCATGCCAAAATCAGTGGCCATAATTGAACGGCGTAGACTGCATGAAAACAATAGAAATTATAGGGTTAAGTGGTTTGGAATCGGTTAAAGATATTGATGTGGTGAACGAAAATATATTTAAACCATAATCAATAGTTAGGGCCTGGGTTTATATGGTCGTAAGCTCCACCTCTTTTTTCAACAACCTTCGGTTTCGTTTGATACTGTCCTATCAGTTATTGGTGCTGGTCTTTGTGAGCGCAATAAGCACGTTTGTGTACTGGCATGAACGCACCCAGCAAATCGTAACCACACAGCAGATACTGCAAGGCATTGCTAACGTAAAACAACGTGCACTTAGCTATCGGATGCAGGAGGAGCAACGTCTGGTTTTGCATTTTTCGCAAATGCCGGTTATTCGAGATCCGGCTTTGGTTTTGCTGAACCCTGCGCTGTCACGTGTTCAACGGCAACAGACTGGTGAAATCTTACAAAAAGGCTTGGCGCCCATTCTTCATGACGCCAGTAATGTCACTTACGTTACTGTTATGGACGCGATGATGGAACAGACGGTGTACAGTTTTCCCCCAGGGCAGCATCACTCGGGCCCTCTATCGGAATCATTGGTGTTGAGCTATTCCCCGGAAACCGAAAAGGTGGAGTTAAAGATAAGCGCTGCGCTATCGCAGCACGGTTCCAGGGTTGGGACGCTGGTGTTTTCACTTCGATCGGAGTTTTTACAGCAGATATTATATGATCTGGCCGGTTTTGGGTCTTCGACACAAACGTATTTGCTGGATTCCAATAATCGTATAGTCGCCGGTGCGGCCCAGCGAGACTCTAATTCGCAGATCGTATCACAGCCATATCGGGAGCTACACCAAACAGAAACGGGAGCAAGAATCTATCGTAATTACCACGGAGATAAAGTATTGGGATATTCCCGCGAAATTTCCGATATTGGTATGACCCTGGTTGCAGAATTGAACTGGGACGAAGTGATGCAGCCATTGACACAGGTGGCATGGTGGATCATCAGTTTTACGGTATTGATTGTGTTGTTGGCATTGGCAATAGGGATGGTATTGGCGCGACAGATAACCAAACCCATACTGGCAGTGGCTAACACAGCCGAAAAAATAGCTAAGGGAGATTTGGCCTTGCGAGTGGAACAAGCCAATTTCGAGGAATTGCATACCTTATCCGGTAGTTTTAACCATATGGCGGATACCTTACAAGCCACACTACAGGAAAAAGATTTAATAAACCGTGAAACGGAAAGTGTGAACGCCAAGTTACTGGCAGCCACCAGTGCCAAAAACATTTTTCTGGCGAATATGAGTCATGAGTTGCGTACGCCACTCAATGCCATTATCGGTTACAGTGAACTGTTGCGCGAAGAAGCCGAATCGAATCAACTACAGGGGCTGGTGGAGGACTTTGGCAAAATACAGTCGGCCGGGCATCATTTGTTGACATTGATCAACGATATTTTGGATGTGGCTAAAATCGAAGAAGGAAAAATCGAGCTGCACTATGAGGAGTTTCTGGTGCCCGAGTTAGTCGGCAGTCTCGAATCAGTGACTCAATTGTTGGTCAAACAGAATAATAATACGTTAATTGTTTCCTGCGCCCCGGAGCTGAACCTGATACAGGCTGATGTGACGCGTTTAAAGCAAGCGCTGATAAACTTGCTCAGCAATGCCGCCAAGTTTACCCGGGATGGAACGATAACACTCACTGTGTACAAATGTCTTGATGCCGACGGTGAATGGGCGGTGTTCTCCGTTCGCGATACGGGGGTGGGCATTGATTCGGACAAGTTGGATAGGGTATTTGAACGGTTTTCCCAGGCCGACAGTTCCACCACTAAGCAATTTGGCGGCACAGGGCTTGGTCTTACCTTGGCGAAACAATTTGTGGAGTTAATGCAAGGGACCCTCACGGTGAACAGCGTGGCAGGATTTGGTTCAGAGTTTACGATTAGCATACCCACAACTCCGCTGGTAACGCCAAAGCAGAATGCCAGGGGCTAGGTATTATTTTTCTCTTGTTCTTCCGTTTTGCCAGATTTACGCCTTGCGTCAATTGCTACGCTTTCCCCGAATTTGGTCCATACTTATAGATCAGATGGTCGTGTTTCAATACCAGTCGGCCTGTCTCGAACCGCTGGACAATAGAGATCGACGTATCGAAGAACGCTCAGCGTAAGGAATAACATACCGATGGACAACGGTTTCTTACCCCGCTCGCATTTTCAAACCTTGATTGATCAGGTGCTCAAACAAGGTTACCGGCTGTTTGGGCCCCAAGTCGAAAATGGCGCTATTGTCTTTAAGCCGCTGCAATCCGTGCGGCAGCTACCGCAAGGGTGGCAATTACAACAATCCCCGGGTTCCTATGTATTGACCAAAACAGATAACAATCAATGGTTTGACTGGACCTTGGGGCCGCAGGGGTTAAAACCGCTGCTGTTCCAGTCCCGAGAAGTGTTATGGACGGTAAAAAAGGATGCACACGGGCGGTTGCATTTTGACTCGGACTCGGAAAAGTCACCGGAGCCGGCAATGGCGGTATTAGGTGTCCGGGCCTGCGATGTGGCGGCTTTGCAGTTACAGGATGCACACTTTCTGCGGAATGGGAACAACGATTCCGCTTATGCCCAGCGTCGCCAGGGGCTATTACTGTTGGCATTGAATTGCGGTTGCAGTTCTCCTACTTGTTTTTGTGCGTCCAGCGGTGACGGACCCCAGGTGGCGGACCATGTGGATATCCAGTTAACGGAATTGGAGCAGGGGTTTGTCGTGCGCGCCGGGAGTGAGGCAGGGGATGCGGTTTTACGGGGTATATCACAATGGACGCAAGCAGTAACATCACAGCAAGCGCAACAAGCATTAGAGCGTATTCGTTTTGCCGGCGCGAGCCAATCCCGGTTGATGCCGAGCCTAGGGGAGCAGATTAGCGATCGACTGTTGGATAGCGCTTGTTGGGATGAAGTTGCGGAACGCTGCCTCGCTTGTGGTAACTGTACGTCGGTTTGTCCCACGTGCTTCTGTTATGACGTGCAAGAGGATTTTCACAGTCCTTCTGATACGGTGTTGCATTATCGTCAATGGAGCTCCTGCTTCACCCTGGATCACAGCTATATGCACGGTTTGAACGTGCGGTCCAATACGAGTCTGCAGTATCGACAGTGGTTTGTGCACAAATTGGTTAGTTGGAAACAGCAATATGGGCGCAGTGGTTGTGTGGGTTGCGGCCGTTGTATCAGTTGGTGTCCGGTGGGTATCGATATTACGCAAACAGCAAGTGACATTCACAATGAGCTGCAGTCCTGAGCAGAGTTTGCCTAAAACGGCGGAGGTGCTGGAGCGCATCCAGGAAACCCATTCGGTCTTCACTTTGCGTTTGGCATTTGTGGATTCCGCCTGTCGTGACCAATACGATTTCAAGCCTGGCCAGTTTAATATGCTGTATTTATACGGCGCGGGCGAAGTGCCCATATCCATCGTTTCAGACCCGAAAGATCCCTATGTGTTGGATCACACTATTCGCGCCGTCGGTCGCGTGACTCGCGGCTTGGCGGGTTTGCAGCATGGGGATACCATCGGCATTCGCGGTCCTTATGGTCAGGGTTGGCCTCTGCAAGAGGCTAAGGGTAGGGATGTGTTGGTGATTACCGGCGGCTTAGGGTGTGCGCCTGTTGTGTCGGTGATTAATTACATCACTAAACGTCGCTCCGAGTATGGGCGTTTAAGTATTCTACAAGGTGTAAAATTGCCTAAAGATTTGATATGGCGGGAACGCTATGCGCAGTGGCTGCAACTGCCAGACACTCAAGTGTTGCTGGCGGCAGACAAAGGTGCTCCCGATTGGCCTTGGCATGTCGGCTTGGTCACCGAGTTGTTTGATCAAGTAGAGTTTCATCAGGATACTATGGTGATGATGTGTGGTCCTGAGATCATGATGCAGGTGTGTTTGCGTGAGCTTCTGGGGAGACGAGTAGGAGAGCAGAACATTTACTTGAGCATGGAGCGTAATATGAAGTGTGCTGTGGGTCACTGCGGACGATGTCAATACGGTTCCAAGTTTATCTGTAAGGATGGTCCGGTTTTTTCCTATGTGGATATTAAACCTTATTTTGCTCGGCGGGGGTTTTAAGTGGCCAGGTCCCGCTTGACGGTTGCAGTACACAAATTTACGTCCTGCGATGGCTGTCAACTGGCTTTGTTGAATATGGGGCCTGCCCTGCTACAGCTGGCAGAACAAGTGGATTTTGTGCATTTCCCTGAAGCCGGACCCATTGCACCGGAGCGGCAGGTGGATCTGGCCTTGGTGGAAGGTAGCATCTCTACCATTGAAGAAGTTTCGCGTATTCAGGCTGTCCGCAAGCAATGTCGATACCTGGTCACGATTGGCTCCTGTGCCACCAGCGGCGGCATTCAGGCCTTACGCCATGGTCATGATATTCAGCAATGGATGCAGGACATTTATGCGTCCGCAACAGTGATCAACGCGCTGCAACGCTCCACGGCCATCTCCGATCATGTCAGTGTGGATTGGCAATTGTGGGGTTGCCCTATTAATCAACGCCAGATTTCTCAGTTGCTGCACGCCATGATGTGTGGCGTTACCCCGGTGGATTATGCAGAGAAACTTTGTTTGGAATGCAAGCGTCAACAAAACGTTTGTATTATGGTGACTCAGGGTGAACCCTGTATGGGGGGGGTGACCCGAACCGGGTGCGGTGCCCTGTGTCCCCAGTTTGGTCGTGCCTGCTATGCCTGTTACGGGCCCGCGGAAAACAGCAATTCCCAGGCGTTAGTGAATCGTTTTGAGGGGCTTGGTTTAGTGTCACCGGAAATTGCGCAACGGTTTCAAGTGATAACATCCCAGGCTCCGGAATTTGTTACGGTGGCCGAATCACTGCGGCGCACCGGTGGGTAAGACTTGATGGTCAGGAAAAAAACCAACCGAATCAGCGTACCTTTACTGGCGAGAGTGGAAGGAGAGGGCGCTTTGGATATCAGTATTGACGCCGGTAAGATCACTGATTTGCAGCTGCGTATATTTGAACCACCGCGTTTTTTTGAAAAGTTGCTACAAGGGCGTCACTGTCGCGATGTGCCGGATATGGTGACGCGTATCTGTGGTATTTGTCCGGTGGCGTATCAGATGAGCGCCGTACAAGCATTGGAGTCACTGTTTCAGGTGGATGTGGGACAATGGGTGCTGGATATGCGGCGGGCATACTATTGTGGTGAGTGGCTGGAGAGCCACAGTCTGCACATTCATTTACTGGCGTTACCGGATTTTCTTGGTTATAGCAGTGGTCCGGCGTTAGCCGTGGACTATCCGGAGGAAGTGAATCGCGGTTTACGCTTGCAAGCCGTCGGAAATAACTTAATTCGTTTATTTGGTGCCCGTTCCGTTAATCCGGTGGGAGTGAGAATCGGTGGCTTCTATAAGGCACCGAGTGTGGCAGCGGTTGATGAAATTCTACAACAATTGGAACAAGCGCAAGAGGATGCAGTCGCATTGCTGCACTGGTGTGGCACCTTGCCTTTGCCTGCGATTGACTACAGCGTATTTGGCGGTAATGACCAGACCCGTTTTGATTATGTATCGGTGTTGGAGTCCCTCGGTGGCGATGAAGAACCCGGTACTTATCCCATGATGGGTACGGAACTGTGTAGCGGTCAGGGTTTACGGTTGCCAGTGGAGGAATTTGAACAGTACTTCCATGAACACGCCGTACCTCATTCCACGGCCTTACATTGTCTATTTCAGGGGCAGCCTTACCTGGTAGGCCCTTTGGCTCGGCTGAATCTGTTCCATCACTCTATGCAATTACCTGTGGATATCCGTTCCATGATGACATTGCCCAGTCAAAACAGTTACCACAGTTTGTTGGCGCGGGCAGCGGAAATTGTTTTTGCGGTACAGGAGGCCAAGCGTTTGCTGCAATCCTATACGATACCTGATTTTTCCTATGTTGATTACCAAGTTAAACCGGGGGTGGGGTACGGTTGTACTGAAGCGCCACGAGGTTTGTTGTGGCATCGCTACGAAGTTGCTGAGGACGGTACCATTGTCAGTGCCCGCATTGTACCACCCACCAGCCAAAACCAGGCCCAAATAGAAAAAGATCTACGTGAGAGTTTGGAGATTTTCGGTTTAAGCGACGACCGGGAGATCAAGAGCCGCGCTGAGCAGATCATTCGCAACTACGATCCCTGTATTTCCTGCGCTACCCACTTTCTGGATTTGTCGGTGCAACGGCAATGATGTCTGGCATGGGAATAGGCGGGATGGGAGTATAAGCGCCAGTGGAACTCAAAGCGGATAAGGCGCACAGAGTGGTGGTGGGCATGGGGTCGCCTCATGGTGATGATCGCTTGGGTTGGATGGTATTGGAGTATGCGCAAAGGCTTTTTACCGAATCTTCACAGCAACAGTTGCACCCACAGCCACAAGCGTCGGTACAGTTTATTTACAGCGACCGTTCCGTGTTTGATTGGATAGCGCAAATTCGGTCCAACACGGTGGCCTGCTTTTTTGTGGATGCAGTCCTAAGCGGTGCCGCAGTGGGGACGCTGCATTGTCTGGACTTGCAGCGGGAGCTACCTGGATTGGGTTTGGGCTTAACCGGTCCGGCGTTTACCGGTTTTTCCAGTCACGGTTTTTCCCTGTTTGATGCCGTTACCATGGCACGCGCCCTGGGACGTTTACCACCTAAGAATAAGGTATTGGGCATCGAGCTCGGTCAGTGGCAGGCAGGTCAGTCTCCGGGACCGACAGTGTTGCGTTCCATACCTTCCTGCGCCGCCTTGTTATGCCGGGAACTGCAAGCGTGTGAAAATAATAATGCCATAACCAATTGATAAATAAAAAGTTAAGTTTTGCTGTGTCTGATAGGTATACAGTGGCTATAATATGTTGGACACACTTGGCCGAAATAGTGATAAGGTAGAATGTGCCGCGGGATCGATGGAGGAACATAGCTTGAGCAAGTTCAGTGAAATCAAAAAAATAGGCAAGATTAAGTTGTATGCAAAGAAATTGCCTTATAACTTAAAAAAGCGCTTCGGTAAAAAGGCAAGCTATTCGCAAATGGAAGTGGATCAGGCTTTGGCTGATAACTTTGTGGATACCGTGGTACACAGTGCTTATGCCTACGCCATGTTTTGTAATCACAGCGAATTTCAACGTATCTGCAAAGAGCAACAATTTGGTGATGACTACAACGCCATGCGTTTGGAAATTGCCGAAATTTGTTTTCGCCGTCCCACGGAATTTGTTGTTGACGATATTATGGAATATTCATCAGGTGACTGGGCTTTTGATACTCAAGAACTGGATGACGTGGCGGTGTAACCCGCAAACACAAACCTAGGCCCGCACATACCCCAATACCGTGACTTTAACCGCTAAGTCCTTGGATTCTCAGTTCGCCGCGATTGAGCCAATATTTCAGAGCCATATTCAAGCTGCTCGCCGGAACCAGCATCGTTTACCCCTTGTATTGCATGGACCGGCATCCTGGTGCCGGGCTTTGGCACAGCAGTTGTTGCAGCGTTTTGCTGCAGACTCGTGTCTGTGGCTCAGCGATTGGCCGCAGGCTCCGGGCTTGGCGATGGACAAAGCCACTCAAGTTTTAGGTTTGGAGTATGATGCCATTGTGTTTGACGGTCATTGCGGTTTAGATCCGGATGCGCTTGGAGCCGTTTCCGGAGCTGTGCGTGGCGGCGGTGTATTGTTGTTATTGCTACCCGAGCTTGAGGCGTTGGAAGCATTTGATGATCCTTTCGCAAACCGCATGGCCATTTGGCCCTATTCGGGCAGGCAAATGCAGAGACGGTTTGTACGGCGCCTGCGTTTGCTGCTACAGCGGTCTAAAAGTGTATTGCTGATGGGGCCCAATACCACTGCACTGCAATTACCACTACCCACTCCTTTGGATTTACCTAAAGCACAGGACTGGCAAAACCCGGAGAAACCGGGCCATTGCGCAACCCCGGATCAACTTGCTGCCGTAGAGGCCGTATTGCATGTGCTGGAAGGACATCGGCGTCGGCCTCTGGTGGTCACCTCAGACCGGGGCCGGGGTAAATCCGCCGCATTGGGGATTGCTGCAGCGCAGTTTTTAGCAAGGGGTGATGGCCGCATATTGATTACCGCCCCCAGCCTGGCCACAGCGCAACCGGCGTTTAAGCATGCCCGGCAGCTGTTGCCGCAAGCGCAGTTTGAAAACGGGGTGTTACGTTACGATAAGGCGGTGCTGGAGTTTATGGCACCGGATGTTTTGATCCGTACTAAATACACTGCACGATTGGTTTTGGTAGACGAAGCAGCGGCGATACCCGTGCCTATTTTAGAGCACATATTACGCAACTATAGCCGCGTGGTTTATTGCTCAACCATACACGGCTACGAAGGTACGGGCAGGGGCTTTGCGGTGCGGTTCCATGCGGTGTTGGATCAATTGACTCCGGGATGGCAACACTTACGGTTGGAAACACCAATACGTTGGTCTAACAACGACCCGTTGGAATCTTTCATTTTTGAACTCTTGCTGCTCAATGCCACACCGGCACCGGAAGCGAATATTGCTGCAGCGCATCCGCACGCGTGTAGCTTTGAACAATTACAACGGGATCAACTGTTGCAGGATGAGCCCCGGCTCAAGGAGTTGTTCGGTCTGTTGGTGATCGCTCATTACCAGACTCAGGCAAAAGATTTGCGCTATCTATTGGATGGCAAAGATTTACGTTTGTATACCTTGAGCTTCTCCGGGCACATCGTCGCCACCGCGTTTATCGAGCAGGAAGGCGGTTTGGATGCAACAACCTGCCAACAGGTTTACCAAAACCGGCGCCGGGTGCGCGGTCATTGGTTGCCGCAGACCTTGGAAACTTTTGTTGGTTTGGAGGGTGCAGCGCAACTGCGGTACCGGCGCATTGTAAGAATTGCGGTCCATCCGTCTTTACAGCGTCGCGGTTTGGCTTCCTTGTTATTGCAAAACATGTTGGACCAGGCTCGCCGGGAGGGGGTGGATGGGGTGGGTGCAACATTTGGTGCCACAGCGGATTTGTTGGCGTTTTGGCGTAAGAATAATTTCTATCCGGTGCACATAGGCATAAAACGCAATGCCAGCAGCGGTACCCAGGCGGTGACATTAATGCAAGCAATTTCCGCTTCAGGCGAACAGATCAGCCGTCAGGCCGAAAGTAAATTGGCCTCGCAGTTTCCATTTATGCTGGCTGAGACTTTTGCACAGTTGGATCGTCATTTGGTATTGGAATGTTTGAAAATTTTGCCCATAGAATCCGTTGGTCTACCCGCTTGGGAATTGGCGGATTTGCAATCCTTTGCTTTTCAGTTGCGCGGTTATGAATTAACAGCCCCATCGATTTGGAAGCTGACTCTTAACCATTTCACTGTTGGAGCGAACACATTGCAACAGAGCGCTTTACCGTCCGGCCCATTAAGTCCTTTGCAGCAAGACTTGTTGCTAAGCAAAGTTCTGCAAAGACACGATTGGGAAACCGTAGTGCAAGCCTTGCAACTGCAGGGGAAGTCGCAAGCGGTTAAGGAGTTACGGGCAGCGGTGGCAGGGATGTTGCAGCCCTATACCTGATATGGGGTGAGGCTTTGGCGTAAGAGTGAGCAGTGCAAGGCGGATGCAGCGACCGGAATTAGCTGCTATAGTGTGGCCTTAGCTATATTAAGACTCTGTTGAAAGGGGAGTTTTTTTGAAACTAAACAGGAAGTTTTGCTGATGGTGATGTGGGTAGCCATGCTGATCGCAGTGGTGATTTTATTAGTGGCTGGGGTCGTATTGAACATCAGTGCCATAGGCATCGTCAAAGATTCTCAAATTCATACTTCGGAACAAAAGCAGTTATACACCAGGGTTATTTGGGCAGTTCCCATTTTCGGGGTTATTTACGTTATGTTGGCGATTCGCCGCGATATCGCGAAGAGCCAGGCTAAAGTTAAAGATGAAATTGTTTCGGCACTGAAAAGTATTAACGATAATCTGGATAATCTGGAAGCCGGTTTAAGGAACAAAATTGACGATAAAACACTGCACTAGTGCTCCGTAATCAATTTTTCGTCCAGCTGGGTTTACTCTGTGTAATTGCTTTCATGGAAGCCGTTTAAGGTGTGGGCAGGAGTGGACGAATTTCCCCGGATTCTGCACATCTAAAGATAAACTTCCCCCGGGTGATTTTCGGCAAATGTGAACCATTTCTCATGTCCAGCCCCTCCTGTGCCGATAGAATACAATGACCGGCGATAAGTTTTCCCTCTGTTTTCGATTAAGGAAATAAAATGGCTACATTACAAAAACTTGGTGATGAGGCGCAATGCCCTATCAATTTGGCAAAGATGAGAATTGGGCGAGCGCAGGATAATGAAATCATTATCGAAGACGATGCTGTTAGTGGGCATCATGCGGTAATTGTGATGGAAAAGTCCGAGCTGAAAACCCAGGACAATGTGTACTATATTGAAGATCTGAAAAGTACCAATAATACCTTCGTGAACAACAAAGAAGTTTCACGACACGAACTTAAAGATGGCGATATTATTCGCATCGGTCGGATTCGACTCAAATTTTCCACGAAAGAATACGTTCCACCTCAAGAAGATTTACAAAAAACCCAAAAATTGAATAAGTTTATACACGGGTTTTTATTCTCCTAAGGAGTTCCGTCGTTGCCGGGGTTAAGCCCGGCCTCGTGGCGGCTGTGCAGTTGGTGCAGGGTTTGGGTGCACAGGCGCAATCGGCGGCTCAGCTCCAGACTGAGTTGAATGGCCATGGCGGGGCTTTTGTTTAAAATTTTACCAAACTCTCCGCTGGGGATAATCGCCAGGTTACAAGTTTCCAGCGTTTCCACAGAGGCTGAGCGTTGCTCGCAGTCCAATACAGACAACTCTCCAAAATAGTCCCCCGCTTGCATATACCGTAAGGTCACCGCAGTACCCTCGTGGTCAAGAGTGTAAACTTTCACGCGGCCGGAGAGTATGACATACAAAGCGTCCCCGGGATCTCCTTGACGAACCACCGTGGTTCCCTTGGGAACAATTTGGGTGTAGGCGTAATTGCTTAAGGCGTTCAAATCCGTGTCGCCGAGAGACGAAAAAATAGGTATGGACTCCAGAATTGAACGCAACATATGGGTTTTCCCCGCTGGTGTTTTTGTCGCTATGTTAAATGAGACTTATACTTTAATTGTGACTCAGTCAGGGGAAAATGCAACGCTTGCAGCTGTAAACAATGGGCGCTTAAGGAAGGGAATATTAACCGTTATTGACTAAACTGTTCCTGAAAATTCTTGTTTATCTTTTTGCTATTTCTTCACCGGCTCCAGTTCTGAAGCGAAGTAAGGGCCCCATTCAATTCCCTGGTAAGCGGAGTCCCTTTCATAACGGTCAAAAGTCATGAAATAAGTGCCCAGGCAGGGATCCTGGCGGGTAACTTTTCCCGTAGTGCCGACATAGTTGCCCTTGGTGGTGCGTACACGAGAACCGGGTTTAAACAGGGCTTTAGGTAGTTTGGGGAATTTCTTCCCTACCGTGGATACCGGTGCAGTACTGATTTTCCGTGGTGGAGTGATAGCGCGTTCAGTGTCTCGGGTGGCTGCATGACGGGCTCGGTCCGAAGTTCGGCTGATTTGCTTTACGGCAGCGTGTTTCAGTTGCGTGGTTTTCTTGTCGGCACTGGATTTGCGAGAGGCTGCGCTCGATTTTTGTGCGGCTTTCGCTTTGGGCGTTGCCTTTTTCTTCACGCCGGTTTTGGTTTTGCCTTTGGGGCTGTGCACCGCTTTTTTTACGGATTTCTTAACACCGGCTTTTTTCTTGACGCTTTTCTTTTGAGCGGCGCTTTTGACTGCACCACGTTTTTTTGCTGTTGCTTTTTTCTTTACAGTGGTCTTTTTCTTGGTAACAACGCGTTTCGCAGCCGTCTTTTTTGCGGTTTTCCTTTTTGCAACCTTCTTTTTTACAGCCTTCTTTTTTGCAGCCATAGCAGTCTCTACTTACAATTACTTTACAAAACCATTACTTTACAAAACGGATGATGATCGTTGTTTCAATATTGGCGGTGACAATATTCGTATCAATATTCGTATCAATATTGTGTCGTAAATCGGCAGGAACCGGCATTACTTTAGATCCACTTTAGTAAAACCGGTCGCAAAACCCGGTATAAATGCCATTCAGTTACAAATTGGATTTCCAGCCAATTTCATATACGGTGTCATCAGTGCTATCCAATGGTAGTTTACCTTTGGCATAACTGACATAGGTGCTGCCATATTCGATAATAAAAACGTGGTATGTATAAAGGTCCAGTTCTGCGTTTTTTACCATGGCACTTGCACCCAGTTCCCTATAGTAACGAGTATTGGCGCTGAAATAAATGGGGGCGTTGTTCTTATCGCTGAACCCTAAGCGAGTCTTGAATGCAAGCGAAGCGCTGCCGCGGTAATAGGGTGAAGTATCACCCACACTGGCTCTTGGGTCGTTGTGTTCCGGTTCAATCCAGGCAAGCCCCAATTGCAATGAAGGTAGTGCCGCGCCACTTGGCACAAAGTTCTCGCCGGAAAGCATGCGAATTAAAGCAAAAGGATAGTCCAGTATGTTGAGCTGTGCTGCGAGTGTGCTGTGAGAATAATCATCGGTTTGATGGTAGGATAAATAGGCAGTGCTGAAATCCAGCCCCACTGTTCGCTGTCGGCGCGAAAAAGTCTGGTCTGATTCCATACCCAGATACATACGTGCACTCATGGATAAGGCGGATATTGGAGGTAATTGTCTGTGCAAATCGACCAGGGATTTATTCAGCGAGTTGTACTTTGGGTCTGCGCTATCCAGCTTGCTCAATTTCTCGGCCAGTTGTTGCTCTTGTTTGTCTGTGGACGGTTTGGGGGAGCGATCGAACCAGATCCCCAAGTTAACCCGTGTATCCAAAAAACTTCGGGGATTGTTGCGGCTGTTAAACGCGATATTGCCGTTGGCGCTTAAGCCGGCAATCAATTCAATCCGACGGTAGCGATTTTCCATTGTGGGAGCTTGAAGCGGCTCAACCCAGGCCGGCTCATCATAGGCATAGCTAAAGCCCAGTGCGGCACCGGTGCTGCCGTTACCGATTTCGAAGCTTTTTAACTCTATATTCAGTTGATCAAAAAAGCTGCTGCGCGCCGGCGCTGCCTCAACGGTGGAGGTGTGGATTATCAGAGCCATGCATAAAATAATGATGGTTTTAGGGTAAAGAGCGGAGGTTTTCAGGGCACGGGTGTCAGTCAGCATGGATTACTCTCCCTTAAAGTAATACAGCTCATCCACGGTGTGGCTCAGGTCCATCAGGCTATTGTTACCGTTGCTTAACACTGAGGTGAGACTGGAAAGGGCTTTGCTTGGAGTGACGCCTTTTTCTCGTACCGCCTCACCCAAGTCTTCGAGGAGGTTGATTAATATAGAGGCAAAAGCACGGGCACGCTGCTTTTGCTCCGCTTTGGTCGCAGCGGCCAGGAAATAGCTAAATTGTTGTAACTTTAAGTCACGGCTTTTTTGGAAACCGAGGGTATGAATACCCAGGCGCCGGGTGATGTACCAGCAATACCGATGCGCCAGATTGTTATTGCTCCAGTCGCTCATTTTATTGCTCCTGCTATGCGGGAATGCTTGTCTATAGCAGCATGCGTGCCAGCAAGAAAAAAGCCGGTTTCCTGATTGACTTGGTATAGGGGCTTTGTTAGTCTGATTTGAATCGATACCAAAATATTTGAGTAAATTTGTCTATTTAAAGATTACAAGATGAACTTCGCATTATTACAGTACCCATTGAATCAGAAACTGCAGCAGGTAAACCTGGTATCTGTGGTGGTGGTGCTGTTTGTGTTCGGCATAACGCCGTAGCGGGTTCAGTTTAACAAAAAACATGAAAACCCCTTCGGCGCAAGCCGAAGGGGTTTTTTTTTGCACTGGCGATAAGTGGCTGGCAAGAGGAAACCAAGATGCAATGTAACGGCGCGGAATTGATAATAAAAATGCTGGAAAAATACGGGATAACGCAGATTGCGGGAATTCCGGGAGGAGCCAATCTGCCTCTGTATGATGCTTTGGTAAAAAGCAATATTCGGCATATTTTGGCAAAACACGAGCAAGGGGCGGGGTTTATCGCTCAAGGGTTTGCCAGGGTAACAGGTAAACCCGGCGTGTGCTTCGCCAGCTCCGGTCCCGGGGCTACTAATTTGGTGACAGCCATTGCCGATGCAAAACTGGACTCCATTCCCTTAATTGCCATTACCGGGCAAGTGGCCACCGGCTTGATTGGTACGGATGCCTTTCAGGAAGTGGATACCAGCGGCATACTGCGGCCGATCACTAAACACAATTGGTTGGTACGCAGTGCCGAAGAATTATTGGAGGTTCTCCCTGCTGCATTTCAACTGGCTACCTCGGGCCGGCCGGGGCCGGTCGCCATTGACGTACCCAAGGATGTACAGCTACAGACGCTGGAAGTGGATACCTTACCCAACGTACCGGCGCAGGCGTCTTTTGCAGTGGATGATGAGATCACCTTGGATCAGATACAGTGGAAGTTGGCCACAGCAAAAAAACCCTTGTTAATGGTGGGGGGCGGCGTGATTCACGCCGATTGCCACCGTGAAGTCCTTGAGTATGCGCAAGCTATGGATATTCCAGCGGTATCCACCTTTATGGGTTTGGGTATATTTCCGAAAAATCACCCTTTGTATTTGGGGATGTTGGGTATGCACGGGGCGCGTTACACCAATTACGCCTTGGAAGAGTGCGATGTTTTATTTGGTGTGGGTGTTCGCTTTGATGATAGGGCCACCGGAAAAGTTTCTGAGTTTTGTCCCAATGCGCAAATTATTCATGTAGATATTGATCGGGCTGAAATCGGTAAAATCAAAACCCCTGTGCTGTCTTTGTGTGCCGATGCCGCTGCTGTCATGCGGTCTTTGTTGTCCCGTTGTGAGCCGGTACAACGACCGGCATGGCGCCGTCGTATTGAACAGCTCAAGAGCCAGTACCCGCTGCCTGTTACCGGAGAAAAGGATGTATTCAAACCCTATGGGCTATTATTAGAGCTGGGCAGGCTTTTGGGCGATGATGTGACGGTGGTTACGGATGTGGGGCAGCACCAAATGTGGGCGGCTCAAGTGTACCCTCTGTGTCGGCCGCGACAATGGCTCAGTTCAGGCGGATTGGGCACCATGGGCTTTGGTTTGCCTTCTGCCATAGGTGCGGCCTTGGCCCAACCTCAACGGAGGGTGGTGTGTATTAGCGGCGATGGTAGTTTGATGATGAACATCCAGGAACTGGCCACTGCCGTGGAGCACGATTTAAACATTACTGTGGTGGTGTTAAATAACGGCCATTTGGGTCTGGTCAGGCAGCAACAGGCTTTATTTTACGGTTCCCGCTTTTCTGCGGTGCGTATTAATGATAGCGTGGATTTTGCAGCGCTGGCCCAAACCATGGGGGCTCATGGGGTGGACCTGTCGCAATGTTCTGATCCGGTTGCCGGACTGAGTGAGGTTTTGCAGCGCCCCGGACCGAGCATTGTTAATGTACCCATAGCCGCCGAGGAAATGGTATTTCCTATGGTTCCACCGGGTGCGGCCAATAAACACGGTATAGAGCCGGGCGTTGTCCCGGCGTGTGCCGGTGCTTAAGCCAGTCCCGAGGCTTTAGCTTGCGCACCCAAGCCGGCTGGAAAAGCCGGCTTGGGTGCGAACCGAGATTCAGCGCGAACGCCTGGAGGTGACATTATGCAACAAACTATAGAGCTAAACGGCAAGTCCATTAGCATCAGTATCAGTGCTAAGGCACAACACGAACTGGGACGCAGGCAATCCCGTCTGTGTGCGGAAATGGAGTTGTATTTCAGCTGTCTGATTCGAAAACAAGTGCGTTTTAAGGAAGCGGCCGCGTGTGATAATGGCGTAGACGTCACGGACCGGTTGACAGTGTCGTTTCACCCGGTAATGACCGAGGTTTGCGGGAAGGACTTTGAGGGTGATGCGCCGCCTTTAACCGATTTTCCTATTCATAATATTAAGCCTTATACTCCAAAATGGTTGTCTATTGATTTTAAAAAAGGGCAGTGGCGGGGAGAATTTGGCTATTAAGGCGTTAACGGATCGCTCCGGTTTGGGGTAAAATGGATTTTTTCAGGATTTGGCATAGGAAGGTAGAATGGATCCGGATATTAAAGAAAACATCGGCCAAAGCGGTACTTGGGGACGAGCCGTATTCATGGTGTTGTTTGGTTTGATTTATTCGGTGGCAGAGGTTGTCCTGCTCATCGTTGTGGTACTGCAATTTGGCTTTGTGTTGTTGAGTGCGGAAAAGAACGAGCGCTTGCTGGTTTTTGGTGAAGAATTGAGCCGGTTTGTTTATCAGGTGTTTTTGTTTCTTACCTATAACCGGGAAGATAAACCCTTTCCTTTTGATGAATGGCCAAAGTCAGAACAGCCGATGTCTGAGCCCGGTGACGTCGACAAAAGCTGACGATAACAAAAGTTTAGGCTTCCTTCCGTTATTCTTTCTTTTTGACTTGGCTCTTTTTAGCTCGACAGAGTGCCGGCGTTCCGCCTGTGCAGGAGCAGGTTTTTCCCGGAGCACAATAACAACGGGCTTTTACAAATTCGCAACCCGGTTTAGTTTCGCAACTGGCCGCTTCGTCCAGGTCTTGGAAGAAATTGAGTTCGCAATGATTGCCTGCCGCACGACATCGATAGGATCGTGGGTTTGTCTGTTCCAAGACGCAACGATCGGAGTTGAGGCAGGCACTCTGGCTTAGTCGGTGGCAGCCATTGGCGGCGGCGAATGCTTGTGTTTGTGTTTGTGTTTGTGGTGTTGCCGGTGCCGGTGCCGGTGCCGGTGTCATCGACTCTGTTGATGTTAACTCCAAAGCAGACGCTGGATTCTCTGCAACAAATGATTCCGCAGCCATGGGCGCAGACTCGGATTCGAGCATGCTTGTCGGTGCGGTGACCCTGGGTATCGGGGCTGTTGGCTGTGCCGATGTTTGCGGTGTTAATCCCATTGAATCTTGTTTCGCTTCACGGCTGCGACTGAGTTCCGGTGTATGGGGTTCTCCGGGTACATAAGATCGAGTCAGTGCTTTCTCCCGGCGTTCACTTGCTTGGGTGCTTGCCCTTTTTTTGGATTCCGCCGCGTGTGGGATTTTTAGTGATAAAGCAGGAGGGGACGCTGCGGTCACATCCGAATCTTTAGCCGGTTTTTGCTTGGCCGCTTGTTTCGACTTCGCCATCTCGGCATGCGGTGTTTGCTCCAGATTGTCTGCCTGCATAATGCCACTTTGTTTGTCTTGCTGGGTCTCTGTGTGAAATGTTTGGTTCTCTTCCGTGCTCGGACTGTCGTCAGGGCCCGGTGTTGTGTGCGGCATTAAATGTTGAGACGGCTGAGATGTTACGGTTTTTGCAACGCTCGGATCAGCAGATGGCGATACGGGTTCATTGAAAGTTTCCAACGGCAGTGGTTCGGGGCTACGGTCTATGAGCTGGGGAGATTCGCGGTCTATGGTCAATAATATACTCACGCTTAAAACCAACACGGCGGCCATGGACATGGGGATGCTCCAATGACTGCCAAATGGGCTGTTGCTTTTAATGGATTTGGCTTCGGCCTGCGCCCGTTTCAAGATGGCGTCATCCAGCTGCGCCGACGGTTGTTCCCGGCTGGTGAGGCGGTACAGCTCCGACAAACGACGCTCAGTGTCATTATGGTCATCATGGTTGGAATTGTTTGGCGTATCGTTCATAAAAAACCAACCATTCCTTCTTTTAGTTTGGCTACGGCATAGCGCAAGCGACTTTTTGCGGTTTCTACATTGACGCCGGTAACGGAAGCAATTTCGAGCAAAGACAATCCTGCTTCCTCTTTTAAAATAAACGCTTCCCGTTGCTCTTCGGGCAATTGTTGCAACAAGGTCAGCAGTCGTTGGCCGGCTTCCAGGGATTGGGCCTGTTGTTCCGGTTGATCACTGCTGCGACTGGGTTCGCAATCTTTGTTGTTTGGATCAGTCGCCTGCGTTAGCGAGATCGCGGTCAAGTTTTCAACGGGGCGCGATTGACTGCGTCGAATATGGTCTACCAGTCGGTTATGGGCAACTTGATATAAATAGGTGGTGAACTTGGCGGTGGATTTGTAACTTTGTCGGGATCGCACAATATTGGTCCAGACGTCCTGGCTCAATTCCTCAGCGATAGCGCCATGCCGGGTTTGGCGTAGGAAATAACGATACAGAGGCGCTTTGTTGCGTCTATACAATTCTGAAAAAGCCTCTGTGTTTCCTTGGCGGTACAGGGACATTAGTTGTTCGTCGGATTTGTCGTTTAGCACGCGCTTGCGAGTGTGATCGTTCAAGGAGCAGACTATACCGTAAATCCTGTCAGCCGGGTATGCGTTTACGCCCGGACTGCCGTACAGGAACGGATGGATTTGAGTCTTAACTGAAGTTGGACGGCACATACTATTTATAAACGCAGACACCCAGTAAATAGGGTTAAAACTTGATCAGAGGTTGCTTCGATTTGTTTGGCTTGCAACTTGCTATTTTATAAGCATTGGCTTTTTCTGTCCGGGAATCCGTTGCTTAGGATCATCCCGGGTTGCGCGACGGCGTCAAAATGTTGACGATTTGTCGTTTTCAAGACAAAGCTATTGGGTAAGATCACGGTTTTGTTACCGCTGTTCTGGTGTGTGAGGCAATGGTTAATATGTTCGAGGTGAATTTTGACGATGTCTGGCTGGAACCGCAAACCTCGACGCCCTCAAAACCTCATAGATCCTCAAGACCGTCGGTCCCAAAACCGTCGTTCCCAAAACATAAGCTCCGACGCACGGGATCAGATACTGCAGCAGTTGTATGAAAACAATGTAAGTATCGATCTGGACGCAAACAGCGGTTTGCGACCCAAACCCAAACCCTATCCTGCCTTTAGTTACCGTAACAACAATTCCACGTTTTGGTTGCTTATGGCCGCTGTGTTGGTGGCTACAGTGTATACCGGCGTCATCATTACCCAGTGGGAATTGCCTTTTGATCAAAATCTATTGGATGTCGCCTGGGAACAAAGCGAGGCGGATGCGCACATAAAGACCGGGTTGGAAACAAAGCATTCCGAGAGTGTAAAAACTGTACAGATGCAGGACGGACCGTCCGTGACAGATGCTGTATCTCCATACCCTAATGTTCCCGTACCCGGCTTGAACACTGAGGAGCACGAACAGGCTATGGATCATCTGGAAAGTCTCAGTTCTCCAGGCGTCCCTTTGGCTCATTTGTTTGGTTTGGGCGTGAGTACCATTGTGATTGATCCGGGGCACGGTGGCAAAGATCCCGGGGCGACAGGTAAACTGGGTACTTTTGAAAAAGACATTGCTTTGGCAATTGCTTTAGAATTGCGGGATCGTTTACAAGCAAGGGGTGAATATAATGTGTTGATGACGCGGGATGCGGATACTTTTGTCTCCTTGAGTCAACGCGTAGCCTTTGCTAATGCCAACAATGCGGATTTATTTATATCCATACACGTGAATTATTTTCCCGGTGAACAGGTTAATTTTGTTGAGACCTTTTACTTTGGCCCCAATAAAGATAAAACTGTAGAAGCTTTGGCTTTGCGAGAGAATGCCGATTCACATTATAATTTCGGTGATTTTAAGGCTATGGTTAAAAAGGTCTCCGATACCATGAAATTTCAGGAGTCCAGGGAGTTGGCCCAATCAGTGCAAGAGAATTTGTTTGCGTATGCAAAGAAAGTCAATCGAAAAGCCAGGGATCATGGCATCAAACCGGCCCCCTTTGTTGTACTATTGGGCATCGATGCTCCCAGCATATTGACCGAAGTGGCCAGTATTAACAGCGAACAGGAAGAATGGCGTCTAAAATCTTCGGTGTACCGTGATAAAATTGCGAAGTTTCTTGAAAAAGGAATCGTAAACTATTTAAATAAAACTATTACATTAGGATCAGGAGGCGGATCGAATGGCGAAGAAAAAGAAAACCTCGCCCAAGCGAAAAAGCACAAGCAGCGCCCCGGCAAAGAAAAGCCGTAGCAGCAGTGCAGTTACACGCACATCAAACGTATTGAGGGTCGGTATTGACCTGGGCACATCCAGAAGCGCCATATCTGCCAGCAATGGTAAGCGTAAGTGGGTGGAGAGTTATGTGGGTTGGCCCAAAGATTTTATTGCTCAAAAAGTGCTCGGTGTGCCCATCTTATATGGCGAAGAAGCTCGTGAGAACCGTTTGTCTCTGGACTTATACCGTCCTTTAGAGCAAGGAGTGATCAAAGAATCCAATCGCAACGAGGAAGCTGTGCGCGAGTTGGTGGCGCATTTATTGGATTTGGTGGAAGTCAAAGAGAGCCAGACGGTCTACGCCGTTGTTGGGGTTCCCTCTGAGTCTTTAAGATCCAATAAGCTGGCTATTAAACGTGCAGCTCAGGATTTTGTGGATTCCTTGATGGTGGTATCCGAGCCTTTCTCTGCTGCCTATGGCCGCCAGGTATTGAATAATGCAGTGGTCATCGACATGGGGGCGGGTACGATAGACTTTTGTATCATGCACGGTTCCATGCCCAGAGATGAGGATCAACGCACGATTGTAGCCGCAGGTGATTATATTGATCAGCATTTATTCAATCAGCTCAAGGAAAAATTTCCAGAGTCGGATTTCAATATGAATATGGTGCGGCTGTGGAAAGAGCAATACAGCTTTGTGGGAAAACCCAAGGGTAAGGTGGAAGTGGAAATCCCGGTCAGTGGCCGTATTATGATCCACGATATTACCGCTGAGATGCAAAAAGCTTGTGAAAGCGTATTGCCGGCTATCATCGAAAACACGCTGGAATTGATTTCCCGGTTTGACCCGGAATACCAGGCGGTTGTACGGGAAAATGTGATTCTCGCCGGTGGTGGCAGTCAGATTCGCGGTTTTGCTCGTGCCATTGAAGAAGCCGTGAGTGAAGATGGGCCGTGTACCGTCACCGTGGTGGATGATCCTATTTTTGCCGGTGCCGATGGTGCTTTGGCTTTGGCTGAAGATATGCCGGATCAATACTGGGAAGATCTATTGTCTGAAGAATAAGTCACAGCTATATCAGACTGGAGAAACCGCCGTTTCTTTGTTCCTCGTTGATACAAGCAGGGGAGACAAAGAGCACGGCGGTTTTTTTATGTGGCCTATCAGGTTTCGCTTTTGGTGTTGCAAATTGCGGTGTCTATGGCCTCCAATCGCAAGCGGTTTATCGCTTGGCCCAAGGCGGCACCTTTCAACCCTTGTTGCATTAAGGTTTGTGCACTAATCCCTTGTGCGGCTTGCAGAGCCTGGCGCAGTACCCGGCCTTGAGGGTAGTCCAAGGTTTCATAACCGGGTCGGCCTCGTGCATCCGCTTCGCAGGCCAGCAGAAACAACTCATAGCGTTCCGGTTTTCGCCATGCATCCAGGTTTTGCAGCAAGTTCAGAATGTCTTCTGCACTGAGCTCCAGAGCGCGATGAAAAAATAAATGATACCGGGTGACCTGCAGGGCCAGGTCTTTGTGATCATTGGGTACACGAAAACGTTGACACAAGGCGTTTACCAGAGGAATGCCGGCGGCTTCATGTTCCCGATGTTTGGGCCACAGTTCCGGTGGTGTTTCACCTTTACCTACATCGTGTAACAAGGCGGCAAACCGTACCCGGCTGTCTTCCGACAAACGCGCGGCTTGTTGTAATACCAACAAAGTGTGTATTCCCGTATCCACTTCCGGGTGGTGTTGTGGTGATTGCGGCACGCCAAACAGTCTATCCACTTCCGGCAATAAGCGTGTTAACGCGCCGCAGTCGCGTAACACTTCAATAAAGCGTTGCGGTTGTGGCATGAGCAAAGCGCGGGAGAGTTCTTTCCAAACCCGTTCCGGCACCAGTGCGTCTACTTCGCCCCGGTTCACCATTTCTCGCATCAGTTCCAAGGTTTGAGGGGCAACCGTAAAACCTTCAAAACGGGCCGCAAACCTGGCTACTCGTAATATTCTTACCGGATCTTCCACAAAGGCGGGGGAGACATGGCGCAATAATTTTTGCTCCAAATCGCGTCGGCCATGAAACGGGTCGATAAGCTTGCCATCCTCACTTTGAGCGATGGCATTGATGGTTAAGTCGCGTCGCTCCAGGTCTTGTTCCAGTGTGACGTTAGGATCGGCAAATACCTCAAAACCGGTGTAACCGGGTGAGGTTTTGCGTTCGGTACGGGCCAGGGCGTATTCGTCGTGGCTCTTGGGATGCAGGAACACAGGAAAATCTCGTCCCACTTGTTTATACCCCAAATGCAGCAGTTGTTCCGCCGTGGCTCCCACCACCACCCAGTCATGCTCCTTGGGAACAAGGCCCAATAAGGTATCGCGTACCGCACCGCCGACCAGATATATCTCCAAGTGTGTATCCTGCAATGGCGCAAAAAGCGCACAATAATCCAAGGGAAACCCATGCTATTATACATTGCTTGGACCTTTGGTGAACCGGTCACCATTTGGTGGAATTATTGCATCCGAGCATCTTATGAAATTTTATCAGGGTTTTTGTGTCATTTTCTCCATAACCGTGTTGAGCGCTTGTTCCAGCGTCGGCTATTACAGTCAATCGGCCATGGGACAACTGAGTTTGTGGTGGAATGCCGAGCCAATCAGCGATTTGCTGGAGGACGAGGCCACCAACGCTCAATTGAAACAACGATTACAACAGGTTTTGGAAATACGCCGTTTTGCCAGTGAACGTTTGGCCTTGCCGGATAATGACAGCTATCGCGAGTATGTGGCCTTGGACCGGCCCTATGTGGTGTGGAACGTGGTAGCCGCGCCGGAGTTGTCTTTGCAAATGCATGAGTGGTGTTTTCCCATTGTGGGATGCCTGCGTTACCGGGGATATTTTGCCGAAGCCGATGCCCAGGCTTTGGGGCAGGAAATGCGGCAGCAGGGTTTGGATGTTGCGGTTTACGGTGTAGCGGCTTATTCCACCCTGGGTTGGTTCGATGACCCCATGCTAAGCACGATTTTGAAACGCAACGAAGCAGCCCTGGCCGGGCTGGTGTTTCATGAATTGGCGCATCAACAATTGTTTGTTAAGGGTGATACGGCCTTTAACGAAGGCTTTGCCAAAACGGTGGAGATCGTTGGTGTACAACGTTGGTTGCAACAGCGTAACTCGCCTGAGTTGAACCAGGCCTTTGCAAAACGACAAAAGTTACGCAAAGAGTTTTTGCAACTGGTGGCGGCGACGACAAAAAAACTCAGGCAATTGTATGCTTCCAGCCTAAGCGATGAACAAAAGCGCCAGGGTAAAGCCGATATCATTGCAGTGATGCACCAGGAATATGCACAGTTGAAACAGTCCTGGGGTGGGGATGACCGTTATGATAAGTGGTTCGCAAAAGACGTGAACAACGCCCGCTTGGGTGCCGTTGCCACCTATCAGGATTACGTTCCGGCTTTTACCCGATTGCTGGAACAAAACCGGAACGACCTAAGTGCGTTTTATCAAGCCGCCGCCGCTATCGGCGACCTGGATAAAGACGAACGAAGCAAAGCAATAGAAGCGCTGCTATCTGAGTAGATCTCGCTCGTTCCGCCATAGGCGAATAAAATCGTAGATACCATCTTACTCACATCGTCACAAGCCCCAAAACAACTGAGCATCGTTGTATTTTTGGGTAAGCCGCCCATGCCCTACTGTCGAACCACCATCGAAGGGGCTGTGCAGAGTGCAACTGTAGAGTGGGCAAGCTTTTTTGCCCACGCGGGCGAAAGGTGAAGTGACTAGGAAACTTCTTACTACCATCGCTTTTCACACGGCAGTTCACGCTGCGACATAGGCATTGCGGATTACGCACTAATCCAATCTTACCCTTATGTTGAGTGGTATTGTAGAGCTGGCTGGCTGATTTAATCCCGTCTGGCATGTTGTCGGTATTGAAAAAATCGACCTCGGGCTTGGGCTTGGGTTAAATACAGCGGTGCAATATTGTCCAGGGATTTGGGTGTCAGATTAAAATCCGCTGGAAATTCTTCCTTACAAACACTGTCGGTGCGCATGGATAAATAATTATCGACGGTAAACAAATGCCCCGGTAACAGGCTGAACACAATAGCTTGCAGTTTGGAAAGCCCTGCCCCTAAACCCCATATCATGCGTTTCTCGCCAATTAATTCTCCGGTATATTGCATCAATTCCTTAAACGTATACTGCTTAGGACCACACAAATTATAGTGTTTGCCGAAACAGGCACGGTTGTCTACGGATTGGCAAATGATCGTGGCCACGTCTTCCACATAGATAGGGGCGAAGCGTGTTTTGGCGCAAGGCAGTAGTATGGGTAAGGGTTTGGGTGTCATTCGCAGCAAGGCAGCAAAGCGATTGAGAAGGTTGTCTTCCGGCCCAAAAATAACCGAAGGACGAAAACTGGTAACGTTGAGGCTTTTGGTGGTGTGTATCAGGTTTTCGGCTTCTCCTTTGGAACGCAAATAACGGCTGGTGCCACGACCGGCATCGGCATGCAATGCGCTCATGTGCAGCAGGCGTTTTACCCGTGTTGCCTTGCAGGCATCAATGACTTTACGCGCCAGTTCCACATGAGCGGCCTGGAATGTTTGTTTTTTGCTACCTTCGTATAAAATGCCCACTAAATTAATCACCGCGTCGCAGCCTTTAAAATGTTGTTTCAGTTGCGCTGCATCGTGTATGTCCGCTTCAATCAATTCTACGGTGGGGAAAACCAGCAGGTCACGATGGTTTTCGCGACGGCGTGTGAGGACTTTGACATGGACTCGGTTCTTTGTGAGCTGATTGACTACATGTTGGCCAACAAAGCCGGTGCCTCCCAGAACGCATATGGTTTTAGCTTTGGTTGAATAACCACCGGTACTGCCTGTATTAGCCACTATCCTGTCCTCGGTTTTGATTGTTATGGAGAGATGAAATTGTGCGCAAGCTGGAGCCGGACGTCAAGGTAGAACCTATCTCAAAATCAATCTTTTCCGTTGATACTTCGTTGTCGCCTTTTTTAGATGCGCATTTACTTCGTGTAAACTCCACTTTTCGATAGATTTTGAGATACGCCCCGATAAAAAACGGCCGCAACTGCGTCCCTGTCGGATTATAATTAGGTCATTAATCCAGTTTACTTTGATGTGCTCACGTAGGAGAAGTCATGTCTTTTGTTTCCATTAATCCCGCCAATAACGAAACCTTGCAAAAATACGAGACCTGGAACGACGACCAACTGAATCAGACTGTATCTCAGGTCTACGCAACGAATGCGGCGTGGGCGGCAACACCCTTATCGCAGCGATGTGAATTAGTGACGAAAATGGCCCAGGTGTTGCGGCAGAAAAAACAGGCATTGGCCGAATTGATTACCCGGGAGATGGGTAAACTCTACGCCGAATCCGAGGCGGAAATTGAAAAATGCGCCGGGGGTTGTGAATATTACGCTGAACACGGACCCGCCTTCATGCAGGATGAAGTGATTCAAAGTGATGCCGGTAAGAGTTATGTAGCCTATCAGCCATTGGGTACGGTACTGGCCATAATGCCCTGGAATTTTCCCTTCTGGCAGGTGTTTCGTTTTGCAGCGCCGGCTATGGTGGCGGGTAATACGGCCTTGTTAAAGCATGCCTCCAATGTGCCCGGATGTGCCTTGGCCATCGAGACATTGTTTCATGAGTGCGGTTTTCCCACCGGGGTGTTTCGCACGCTTATGATTGGTTCGGACAAAGTAGGGCGAGTGGTTGAAGACCCCAGGGTGGCGGCGGTGACCCTGACCGGCAGTGAAACGGCAGGGCGGGCCGTGGCCGCGTTGGCCGGTGCCCATTTAAAAAAATCGGTGTTGGAACTGGGGGGCTCCGATGCTTTCATCGTTTTGGAAGATGCGGATATGGAGCTTACTGTGAAAAACGCGGTAATTTCCCGTTATCTCAATGGTGGTCAAAGTTGTATTGCCGCCAAGCGTTTTATTGTGGTGGAAACGGTAGCTGACACTTTTGTGGCTCAGTTCAAAGCGGCGGTGGAGCAGTTGCAAAGCGGCGACCCTATGGCAGCGGCAACCACACTGGCCCCCATGGCCCGCAACGATTTGCGTGATGAGTTGCACCAGCAAGTAAGCGACAGCATCGCTGGTGGGGCGGTAGCCGTGACCGGGTGTGCTCCGCTGCCGGGGGTAGGGGTGTTTTATCAGCCCGGTATTCTGGATCATGTGAGTGAGGGTATGCGCGCCTACGACGAAGAGTTGTTTGGCCCTGTTGCAATCGTGATTCGAGTGAAAGACGAAGCCGAGGCTATTGCCGTCGCCAATGCCTCCCGCTTTGGTCTGGGGGGCAGTGTCTGGAGTCAGAACACGGCGCGGGCGGAACGAGTGGCCTTGCAGTTACAGTCGGGTGCGGCTTTCGTCAATGGCTTTGTTAAAAGCGATCCGCGCCTGCCTTTTGGCGGGGTGAAAGCCTCCGGTTATGGCCGAGAGCTGTCGCATCACGGCATGCGGGAGTTTATGAACGCCAAAACCGTTTGGGTGCGTTAGCTGTTGTCCAATCACCATCGTTGAGTTCGTGCGCATTTGTAGGGCGGGTTAGCCTGCGTAACCCGCCGAGCAGAAGATAGATTTTCCCCAGCGCCTCTATTATCGTGTAGACGCTGGTTTTGCGTTGCCATTTTTTTCCAGTGTTAAAAGGGCAGATTTAAGCGATAGCCAATCTAATCACATTCTTATATATAGTTATGCGATTTCAGGAAAAACGTATCCCCTAATTTGTCTTACCGCGTCACAGATTTGAGCTTCAAGATACAGCTGCTTTACCGATATAAAAAGCAGTGGTTGAGTTAATTCTGGTGCGTGAGTTTTGCGGCAGCAATAGTTGTAACTCACTGTATTTTCAGTATTTTGGAGAGTGTCAATGAAATTGCATAGTGTGCTTGTGGGTGTCATGCTCGCCGGTGTGGCTGGTATGGGTGTAGCCAAACCGAATTATAACGCCGGTTTTTTGGCGGCAGAATCCCGTGATTATCCGGAAGCGGTAAAGAATTGGGAGCCCTTGGCGAAGAAAGGCGATGCCATGGCCCAGTTTAATATGGCTTTGTTGTATCACAGCGGTTCCGGTGTACCCATGGATGAGAAAAAAGCGGTGGAGTGGTACCAAAAAGCAGCGCAAGGGGGACATCCCCTGGCTCAGGAATATTTGGCAGCCGGTTATGAAGAAGGTTGGTTCGGTTTGCCCAAGGACAAGAAAAAAGCGGCCTTTTGGCGCAAAAAGCTAGGCGAATAAGGGATTGCCTGGATCAGATTGATTATTAAACCGGGCCAAGGCCCGGTTTTTTTTGTTCCTGTTTTTGAACGGTATTTCTTTTTCTCAGAAACGGACGAGTATTTCTTCATTGCTTGCGGGTTAGAAACTGCTAAGCTGACATCAAGGGACTGAACATACACTGGGGGCTTCGTGACAAGGCCGGTTTTTCTGAAAATTCCGGAGTTACTGCTTTTTTGTTTTTGTGCGCAGGCGCTTCTGTCCTGTACCTCCCCGCCCACTCGATCCAATGATCTCAATGACCAAGGTCGCCCTAATTGGGTCAGTTTTGGCAGTGGCCCCATGCAAAGTGTCCAGGGCCGTTTGTTTCAGGGAGTCGGGTCGGCTCCGTTGCAAGGTCGGGTGGCGCAGCAATCGTTTGTGGCAGAACGCCAGGCACGCCAAGCCTTGCAGCAGGCATTGTTATCTTTTCTGCAAGTAGTGTCCCGCGATTATATTGCTAACGAAGTGGCGCAACGCCGGCGTTACGCTCAACAACAGGCGCAAGAGGATGTGCGCCGTATTGTGGAACGCAGTGGCAATACACCGCCCATCGTTGGTTATTGGAGCGACCCGACCAAGCAACGTTTTTATGCGGTGGCTGAAATCAAATCCTCAAACCTGAAGGCCACGGTAGAACAAAGCTCTCAGATTGATCCCGGTTTTAAAAGGTATTTCCTCTCTCAAAGCGATTTTATCTTCGATCGATTGGCCGGTAATCTGGATTGATATAATAATAAAGAAATAAAGAATCGTTCCTTATATTTGTTTATGAAATAAAGCAAAGATTGCATGACAGACCCGAGGTCCTGGGGTATGATTTTTGGCTATTAATTGAGCAGTAATGGTTGGCCACTGATAACAACAGAACGGCGACCACAGAAGTATGCCTCAGCGGCATCGGGGTAACAGCATTATGAGTACTATTGCATTGGCAGAAGAAAACTTTCAATCAGCGTGTCAGCGAAAAACCGATCGACGTCAAAATGTATTAAAAGCCGGTATTTACGCTATGTATCGTAAACGCCGCCGGCAAGTACGGCGCGGTGACGACAGTTTCGATAATACGTACGTAGACACCATGGGCACGAAGGTTTTCGCCTTGGCCCTGGTGGCGATGACTTTATCTATAACCGATGCGTTTTTCACCACCATTTTATTGCAAAACGGCAGCAGTGAACTGAACCCGGTTTTGGATGTGTTACTGGGCCACAGCCTGTATGCCTTTCTGGGCGTGAAGTTTGTACTTACCGGTATGAGCATCGGTTTGCTGGCACTGCACAAACATCATCGCTTGTTTAAACTGGTCAACGGAACCCAATTGCTCTGGGCTTGTGTTGTGGGTTATGTGATATTGATCAGTTATGAATTTTCCATGTTGCGTCACCTGCTACTTACGTAGTAAGGTAGGGGGCATGTGGAGGCTATCAAAACTTTTTTATGGTCGTTCGTGACTGTGTGATGGCTCCGTGATAACAGCGTCGTGTTGTTTGTTGTTATCGTTATATAGTTATGTTATTTTCAAGCCGTGTTTAGGAAGTCAAAATCGGCAATAAATATAAAAGGACACAAGACTTAGCGTGTAGAGTGATATTACAATCACCTAAGCGTTAGGCTTTAGGCAATCAGTAACTAGGAAAGACAGAAGGGGAATGGGTAGGGAAGCATTGGGTTAACTCTCGGCATGTATTTAAGGGTGGTTTCAAATACAGGCCCATGACGTGAAGCGGTTATAAACGTCTAAGTATTAAGAGTTCTAGCTCCGTGTTTCGCTGACTAAACCGGACCGGTTCGAGTTGTTGTTAGTATGTTCTTGTGCTGCATCAATTTCGGACTATCAAAGCGAAATGCACCGCTGACAATCCACCTGTCGTTTGTTCTTATTCTGGTTAAGTTTAATTTTAACTTTTTTGGTTTTAATAGGAGTCAACGATGAAATTACAAAAATCTCACAAGGGTTTTACCCTGGTTGAATTGATGGTGGTGCTGGCCATTATTGGTATTTTGGCGGCAATCGCCATTCCTCAATATCGTACATATCAGCTGCGAACGGAAGCGATGGCATATCAATCTGCGCTTCGACCTTTTCAGGGCTTGCTCGAGTCTCAAGTTGCGATGGATCCTAATAGTATGCCTTCAACAGCCACTGCGCAGGTGCCTACAACAGCTTTAGAAAACGATGCAACGCGAACAGCGACTTGTGCCGGCCATGTTGAAGCAGTAACTTACGTCAATGTATCGGCCACTACGGGTCGTTTGACTGCGAAAACTTGGGGCGTCGCAGCAACGCCAACTGGTGTTGAAGCCATAACACCGGCAGCATGCCAGTATATTACGGGATCAGCGAGTTCCGATGTTCCTGTAGAATTAGCTGGGCACACCTTGTCTATTATTGGCACAGCGGCAGGTACTCAAGTGAACTGGGCGATTGATGCTGCAAATACTACCTTGCCATCAACTTACTGGCCCACTTTTCGGTAAGTTCTAATCTGTAATGGAAATCTGCGACGAGGAAGAGTCGCAGATTTCGTTACAAACCACCATGTAGGGTTCTCTGGCCCACTTCTTGCTCCAATAACCACGTAGTCCCTCGTCACCCCTCCAGTTAGAAAGAAAGGGGTGTTTGTTTTGTCGTGCGCAGGTGAAACGTGGTTTATGAAACTGTCGGCTGAAGTTCCCGTCACAAGCAGACAAGCGGCTTTACAGCGGCCCCTACAAATGATGATAGAGGCCGTGATCGAGGCGGTGAACGCCCGCTTGCTGGGTAAAGAGCGGCAAGTGCGTCTGGCCCTGGCCTGTGTACTGGCGCGGGGGCATTTATTACTGGAAGACCGCCCCGGTGTGGGCAAGACCACCTTGGCCCAATCCTTAGCCCAGGCTCTGGGGCTCAGTTACAACCGCATTCAGTTTACCGCCGATCTCATGCCGGGAGATATTCTCGGTGGCGTCATATTAGGGCGACGCCAGGGCGAAGCGCATCATTTCGAATTTCGCAAAGGCCCCATCTTTTCCTCCGTTGTACTGGCCGATGAAATCAACCGGGCTTCACCCCGTTGTCAAAGCGCTTTGCTGGAGGCTATGGAAGAGCAGCAAGTGAGCGTGGATGGCCACAGCTACGATTTACCCGATCCTTTCTTTGTGATTGCCACCCAAAATCCGCAGGAACAGCTGGGTACGTTTGCTTTACCCGAGTCTCAATTGGACCGGTTTCATATGCGCTTGCAGCTGGGGTTTCCCGATGAAGCGGCGGAGCGCTTGTTGCTGTCCGGCCAGGCGGGTCGGGCGCCGCGCAGCCGCAGGGCGCAGACAGCGGCTATACCCGTGGCTCTGACTCAGGAGAACTTGTTGCAATTGCAGCAGGAAGTGGAACAGGTGTTTGTTGCCGACCCTCTGCTGGATTATTTGCAACAATTGCTGCGTTTCAGTCGCGAGTCTTCACAATATCAAATGGGATTGTCTCCCAGAGCCGGATTGGCATTGCGCCAATGCGCTCAAGCCTGGGCCTATATTCATGGGCGTACCCATGTTCAACCGGAAGATATTCAAACCGTGTTACCCACGGTGGTGGGGCATCGCTTACAGGCCGCAGATGATGAAGTCACGGATGCTGAGTCATTGATGTTGCCCTTGCGCTGTATGCCAATAAGTTGATCCGCTTTAACGGAGTGTCTTGTCATGTTATTGAGTCCCTCACAGTTTGACCCCTCTTTTAAAAGCCATGCAAAACAGGATACGGTGTCGGAAGCGGATATGATTGTGCCAGACGCTTTGCCCTTAAACAGCCTGTTGCAACCGGCTGGAGAAACAAATGCAGTTGAACCGGCCACTGTAGAGGGTTCCGCAGCTGTATCCATTCGCATGACCGTGGAAGGTGTGTATTTCCTGGTTCTGATGCTGTCTTTGTTACTCATTGGGGTGAACTACGGCAAACCGTTGATTGTGGTGTTCACGCTGTTTGCCTGTCACGTAGCGGGTCTGTCTCTATGGTACAGTTGGCGCCATGTGCGCAAACTAAAAGTGTTTTTGTTAACCCAGCCCGATTTGTTTGTAGGAAAAACCGTTCCTTTGCTGATTGGTATTCATGATTATTGCGGTGGTTTCAGCCGCGATCGAACCCTGGAAATACGCTTAGCCGGTGAAGAACAGAGCGATGATGTGGCGCTGGTGAACGGTTTGGGACAGTGGGCTATTTTGTATGCGCCGACAAAACGGGGTGAAGTGGATCTGGGGCCGGTGCAAATTCGTTGTCATTATCCCTTTGCCTTGTTTCAGTCCACGTTGACCACCGCGCTGCCCACGCAGTGTGTTTATCCTGCTCCCAGCAAACCGTCAACGCCGCGTGCAAAAGCCAAGTTTGAGGTGACCCGGGATGCTGACGACACTTTGGTGGGACTGCGTCCTTACCAACAAGGTGATATGGTGTCGCGGATTCACTGGAGTTTGTTTCAACAGAACAGATCTTTGATGGTAAAGACCGAGGAAGCCATGCCTGTGCCTGCCAAGAACATGCATAAAGACTTGCCTAAAGACTTGCCTAAAGACAATGCGGCTGCCGGGGATACTGACGCAGCGGAACCCTTGTGGGTGGACTGGGCTGATTATAGCAATTTGGAACCGGAGCGGCGTTTGTCACAAATGACCTACTCGGTATTGAAAGCCTCGCGCCAGGGTTTGACGTTTGGACTGCGGTTGCCGGAAAAGCAGATTGAGGTGGCCGCGGGCAAAGGGCACCGGGCCCGGTGTTTGCGCACCCTGGCCATGGCTTGAGATTATTCCCGTTTCCTGTTAATGCAAATGCATCGCCGCGATAGTGACAGCAAACAATGGATGTTGTTATCGGGGTCGATGGCGGCTTGTTTGCCTCATGGTTTAAATTTATCTCCCTTGGTTTTGTTATTCTGTCTGCTGTTGTTTCTATGGCGTGCCGGGTTTTTATGGGGTTACTGTAGATTGCCTACGCGGCGCCTGTTGTCCTGGATTACAGTGGCGGGATTTGTTCTGGTGCTGTTTGCCGGTGAAGGCTTTATGAGTCGGGACATGGGTGTGGGTTTGCTGGTGCTGGCCCTGTCTGTCAAGTTGCTGGGATTGGATCAAGACAAGGATATGTTGCTGGTGCTTTCCTTTGGCTTTATGGTGGCTATCCTGGCATTTTTACACAGCGATTCTTATGTCACTATTTGGTTGGTAACTTTTGCGCTGTTATTGCTTTTGTATGCCGGGTCTTTGTTTTTTCGACGGGATCAATCCTCTTCTCAAAAGGTACTGTTGATACATTGTCTGAGTGTATATCCTCATTTGGAGCGGAACGATCGCGGTCGTGTCGGTTCGCACGGCGTCGCCTTTTTTATTGTATTGTTACAGGCGGCGCTGCTGACGGCAGTGACGGCACCGTGGTTTCCTCGCAATAATCCCTTACCGCAGTGGGATCCATCTTTGAGTTGGGATTCAAATTGGGGAAAACCCGGTATCAGCGACCGTATGCAACCGGGGACCATCAGCCGTTTGCTGGAATCCAACGAAGTGGCTTTACGCGTGCGTTTTGATAAGGCGCCGCCAAAACCCGTGGAGCAACTGTACTGGCGCGGGCCGGTGTTGACTTTGTTTGACGGTAAAACCTGGAGTCGGGATTCAAGGGAAACCTTAATGCCGCGTCACGGGCAGTCCTCAATAAAAGATCTTTTGCAGGGCGGCGATGCCTCGGGCAGGGGTGCTTATTCGGTGGAATTGCAAGCCCATGGGCAGCGTTGGCTGTACAGTCTGGACCATTCCCAATGGCTGCAGCTGCAGGGAGTGAGGCGACCGTTTTATAGCCGCGAGGGTGAGTGGCTGTTACCACGACGCCTTATTGAACCCATGAGTTACCGGATGGGGTATTTGGACCCAGGCAGGCAAGCACTACCCGATCCCAAGCTCTATTTGCAACTGCCCTCCCGAGGCGCACCTCAGGCGCGGACTTTGGCGCAACAACTGGCTCAGGGGTTGGCGCCAACCAATAAAGCCGAACAGATGAAACAGCAAGTGCTGCATTATTTTCGTACGCAGCCATTTTTTTACAGTAAACAAGCACCCTTGCTGTCACGCGACCCGGTGGATGAGTTTTTGTTTCAAAGCCGCAGCGGATATTGCGAACACTATGCATCGGCGTTTGTGTTCCTCATGCGTGCCGCCGGTGTTCCGGCGCGGGTGGTGACCGGCTACTATGGTGGTGAAAAAATGGGTGGTGAAAAAATGGGTGGTGATTCAATGGGAGCCCAGAGCCGGGATAGTAGCGATGGAAGCGATGGAAGCGATGGAAGCGATGGAAGTTACGTGGTAGTCCGGCAGTCCCGCGCCCACGCCTGGGCCGAAATTTGGCAGGATGGTCGTTGGCAGCGCGTCGATCCCACCACCGTGATTCCACCGCAACGCAAGCAAGATGAGGACGCATTGACCCGGCCACTGGATCAAATATTGAATCAGTTGTCTGAATGGTGGTATCAACGTACCCGGGAATTGGCGCAACTGCTGGAGACAGGCTTGGTTGGCGTAGTAAATAAGGAAAACGCATTACGTCTGTTCTGGTTTGGTTTGTCGTCGGTTTTGTTATGGTTTATGTTTCTGGGCCTGCGTCGAATCAGTACCCTGCAATACCGCAATCATAAGCCCGATCCATGCGTGCAGGCCTATGGACATTTCTGTCGACTGTGGGAGTCGGTGGGTTTGCCTCGTCAGGCTCACGAAAGTGCGTCGGACTACGCTCAACGCTTGTGCAAAGTGCGCCCGGATTTGAGCGCTTCCATTTACCAAATTACACAAATGTATAATCTCCTGCGCTACAGCGCCCGACCTCAAGAGGCGCTATTGCGACAGTATAGAAAAGCCATAAAGCTGTTTAAACTCTAACTGGTTTGTTAAAATCCGTGGCATGGTGACTTTGCCCGGTGACAACATAATTGCGGAGGATGGCTTTGTCTTTTATGTGGCGCAGTTTCTACCTTTGCAAAATTCTCAGGACTATTTCGAACAATTAAAGCAAAGCCTGCAGTGGCAGTCCGAGTCCTATACCATTTATGGGAAAACGGTGGCCGCGCCACGTCGGGTAGCCTGGTACGGTGATGCAGGCGCCAGTTACGCTTACTCCGGTATTGTGCATGCACCCTTGCCCTGGAATACTTTGTTGTTGCAGTTGCGCGATCAAATTCAGTCAGTGTGCAAGCAACCCCTGAACAGCGTGCTGGCCAATTTATACCGCGATGGCAAAGACTCCATGGGTTGGCACGCAGATCAGGAACCGGAGTTGGGCCCCAATCCCTTTATCGCTTCCTTGAGCCTGGGGGAGATGCGGGTGTTCAAATTACGTCATCGAAAAACCAAACGGGTAGTTAAACTGGAACTAAACAGTGGTAGTCTATTAATAATGGCCGGGGAGCTACAGCACCATTGGCAACACTGCGTACCAAAGACCGCAATAGAAAAGCAGGCACGTATTAATTTGACCTTTCGGAATATTGTTAACCTGTAGGGCGATGTGGAATAGCTTGCGTATTCCACCGGGCAGACTTGAATCACATCCCCATAGCTAACGACAAACACAAACCATCTGCTATTTGCCTACCTGTCGCCCCTCAGCTTACGTTACTAACCCAACAATTGTATCGGTAGCGGTAATTATCGGTGGACAATTAGAGTACAGGATTCAAAGGCAGCCAGGAAAAAAACCTCGCCTTGACTCGTTTCCACCAGGGGCTGTGTTGGTCCGGATTGTCATGAGCCGACCAACTGTTTTCGGGTAGCATGTCCGTTTCTATGGCTTGTTCCACTTGCTGCGCTAAACCGGGGTGGTGAATGATAACGCCTACTTCGGTATTTAGGTTGGATGAACGCGGGTCAAAATTGAATGTGCCGATATACAGGGTTTGGTGGTCTATGACCATGGTCTTGGCGTGAATAGCGAAAACCGGTGGTTTTTCTTGTTGTTCGGGGCGTAACAGTTGCTTGGCGACATGGGGGAAGGGATTGTATTCGAAGATTTTCAAGCCCAGATCCAACAGCTGTTCGCGCTGAGCCAAGTAGCCACTGAAAGCGTAAAGGTTGTCGGTGGACGCCAGTGAGTTGGTGCTAATGCGGATTATTATCTTTTTATCGAGCAGTGTTTTGAACAACTCCATACCGCCCTCCGGCATAATCAGATAGGGGGATTGGATAGTGATGCTTTGTTTTGCTTGCAGCAACAAGTGTTTCAGTGCTGACGTGGAACGGCCGCCGCCGCCCAGGTCGAACCGGTTGGGGTTTTTCCCCGGAATATCGTTAACGAATTGTACTTTGCCCCAATGCAGCTGATGTAACATTTGCTGCATGGGTTGATCCATGTCTGTCAGTGCTTGGCGCACCTGTGGCGCGAAATTTTCCGGTTTTGCCGCATACGAGTGTAACTCGGTGTAGGCGGTGTTTATGGTTACAGAGTCCAGTTTCTTCAACTCGTCGGCCAGTAACGTTTCCACCGGCACGCTGAGCTCGTGCTGCCAAAACTGTTCAAAACTTTGGTTCATGGCGTTTACCACCTCACCGGAAAGCAGGACATCGCGGTCGCGAAAATTGTAATGATGATCAAAGTCAAAGTATTCATCGGCCATATTGCGCCCGCCGGTGATGGCTGTCTGTTTGTCCACAATGAAAACCTTGTCGTGCATGCGTTGGTTGGATTGGCGAAACCCGATGAACAAATTGATCCAACGTTTGAATGCGGATACACCTACCTGGTGTCTTGGATTGTAAACGCGAATATGGATCTTTGGGTGTGCCGCCAGTGTGAGAAGGGTGCGTTCTTCGGCATCGATGAGAAAGTCATCCACCAGCACTCGAATACTAACACCACGATCAGCGGCTTGTAACAAGGCTTCTGCTGCCAGTATGCCGACGTTATCGGTGCTCCAGATAAAATATTGTACATCTATGCTGCGAGTCGCGCGCTGTGTGAGCCAGGCACGGGCAAGCAGGGACTGTTCGCCTTTTTCCAAAACATAACTGCCACTCTGACCTATGTGCGGGGTGGTTGGCAGCCTTGCCTGGGGTGTGGTTATGGAGTGTGGTTGCGCCAGTGCGTCGGTATGCAAGCTTGCGCTGAGCAACAGCGCCAATAATATTCTATACAGGTTTTCGTTTTTCATGGTTGATATATTAAGCGATCGTTAGGGCACTGACAAAGCCGTAGGGCAGAGCTTGCGTGTTTTGCCGAGCCTATCTGTAACTCCCGTACAGGCGATGAGCAACAAACCACATCTTGCATAAGCATAGCAAAGTAGTTGTCGTGATGTTGCTCATTGGAATACGCAAAAGACGCTCTTCCATGCTGCGCGGCTATAAAAATCGAGAACAAAGAACTGTTTTGAATATAAGCAACTGCCCATCGATGATGAACATTTTCCGGGCGTCACCGGGTAATATGCTGCGAACAGGCCGGTTCTGTGTGTTACCGGAAAGAGTTTTCCACCGTTTGCGGGTTAGTCTCCGTTTTTAGATCTATTGTACTGAATTTCCTTAAACACAGTGTACCCGCCTTTACCGGCCTGTTTAGACATATACATGGCTTGGTCGGCCTTTTTGAAAAGGTCAATGGCATTGTCTGCATCGTCGGGATAGAGACTGATACCTATGCTTGCGCTGGTTGTCACCAGATTGTCGCCAATGGGGAAAGGGGCGTTCAAGGTGCTGATGACTTTTTCCGCAACTGTTACGGCATCCGAGATGGAAGTGATTCTGCTCAGCAATACCAGAAATTCATCACCACCAAACCGGGCTATAGTGTCTTCCCGTCGGGTGGCATTGCTCAAACGTGCTGAGACTTCCTTCAGAAAGGTATCTCCCAGGTCGTGTCCGAGGCGGTCATTGATGTCTTTGAAATTGTCCAGGTCGATAAACAGCATGGCCATACGGTGTTGTTGTTTGAGGATGCTTTTTTCCAACTGCTCAAAAAACAATGTCCTGTTAGCCAGACCTGTAAGCGGGTCGTGTTGTGATTGATGCTTAACTTGTTCGTACAGATTTTGCAGTTCGTCCGTGCGTTTATCCACTTCCTTCTGCAGTTCCCGGCGAAAATTCTGTTCCATAATATGTTTGTTTTCCAGGATTTTGCCCAATTGATTGATATGCTGAGATAGCTGGGTTAATTCCCGCGAGCCATGAAGCTGAAACGCTTTGGTGTAGTTGCCTTCGGCCAAGTAGCTGATTTGTTGGTGCAGCTTTTCTATGGGGCGCAGCATCAATTGGCGAATGGCCAGGACAAGCAACAGGCCGCCGGAAACAATCAGGCCGAACAATAGCCATTCCAACTGCAGTACATGTTGGTGCACCGATTGGTTAGTATTGCTGAGGTCAAAGACGATTTCCACGCTGCCAAAAAGCTCTGATTCCAACCGGACATTTCGGGTGATGCTGAACGGAAATTCTATGTGTGTTTTATTTTTACGGCTTGCCAGGATGTTACCGTCTTCGTTGCGAATCATGACGCTGGCGAGTTCCGGGGTAATGCTGCGGTCTACAATACTTTGCAGTAAAGGGATGTCCTCACTGATCATGGCTTCCATGGAGCCTGCACTCAGTACATCAATGATTTCGCTGAAACTGCGTTCCAGACTGCGTTTATGATATTCCAGTTCATTGTTAACCGCTGCCCAGTGCAATAAAAGCATGGTGAGGCCGGCAAAGGTGAACCCGCCGGTCAAAGCAATTTGCCACAGTTTAAATCGATTAAAAAATCTCATGGAACCTGCCTATTGAAAGAACGATGCGTTGTCTTCGATAGCGCGGTGGATCGCTGCAAAATCTTGGTCAGTGGTGTCGGCGAAACCGGATTTTTTCAGCTGTTTTAATCCAGCGGAGTCTTTCAGAGCCAGCAGGGATTTTTTCAGAGCGGCGAAAACGGTTGGGTCCAGTGCCCGTTTTGCCACCCAGGGTTTGGTGACGTTACTAAAACGGGCCAATTCACGCAATTTGTGGCCCTTTTTAACCAAGTGTTCAAATGTGCTTCGCTTCAATGCACCGGCATGGTACAAACCGGAGGCCACGGCAGCACCTACAGCGTCATGTCGTTCCAGGTAATCTATGGCAGCCAGGTCTTTGGCGTGAATTTTGTGTTGCAATAAATATTGCTGGGACAAGTACCTGCCAATAGTGGAATTTTGATCCCCGAAGGCAAAGCGTTTACCTTTAAGGTCGGAGATGGTTTTGATGGGTGAGTCTTGTGCAACCACGATAACACCATAGAATTCCTTTTGGCCTTTTTTCAATTCCATGGCAACTAAGTCGATGGCCGGGTCGGCCTTTTTTGCTAAAACATAGGATGCGGGACCCACGCGGGAAAAGTCGACTCGGCCATCCACCAGGTTTTGTAATCCCTGTTCATAGCTGGGAGCGACATGGGTTTTGATCGTAACCTCCTGGCCCAGTTGTGTCGCCATGGCTTGTTCCAGTTCGTTAAGAATGGGGCGGAATTGCCTGACCATTTTTGAGGGTTTGTCGGAGGTATATATGCCAAAGGTTAATACTAACTTGTTGTTGGATTTTGCCGGTACGGATGGAGTTAATAACATCAATAGAATCAGCATTGGAATTTTGATGCGGTTATTCATGTTATTTCCACCCTTTAAAACAGTGCTCTAGCTAAGTTTATCGAGAAATGTGTCAGATTCTTTACAAATACGGTGCTGATTGGCGGCGCTTAAGCAAACCTTAATATTGACTTAGAGCGTCGTGTAGTTCGAGGAAGGCGAGATTCAGTTATGAGCGTAACTGGGAAAAATACTGCTAATGGATTGGTTTTGGGTATTTCCGGAGAGAGTCTCAAGCCATTGGGCGATGGGAATCCACTGGTCGCAACTCTCGGGGCAGCGAGGGTTGTCCAATTCATGGATACCCAGGCCGCATTCGGCGGCGCGGACATAGTCCATGCTGCTGTGCAGGGTGCCCAGGAACGGCAGTTTTAGGCTATTTAGGAACAGTTGCAAGGGTTGATAGACATCGGCATTTTGACGTACACGGTTGGCGACAACGGCAATTTTCGTGTCCGTGGCGCGGGCTCGGCCCACCAGCAGCAGTTCCTTAATAAATCCGGCGGTGGCGTGAATGTCAATGGGGGAGGGCAAAACCGGAATTATAATGCCGTCCACCCGGCGGACATAATCACGCAAGGTAAACCCGGTCACTCCGGCCGGAGCGTCCAATACCACCCAGTCGGCCTTGGCGGGTAAACGCATCTGGAAACTCAGAGTCACATCGGTTCGGTTTTTGTTGGCAGCTATGCCGTGAATTTGAGGTTTGTGTTCCGGGCGCTGCTTCAGCCAATTCATGCTGGAGCCTTGCTTATCGTAATCCAGCAGTGAGGTGCTATGACCGCTGTGGGCCAGATAGGCTGCCAGATTGGTGGCAATAGTGGATTTACCGCATCCGCCTTTGCTGTTTAAAATCAGTATCTTACGCATTTTAAGGGGTGCTGACAGAGTTTGTTTAGGGCCGGAAGGCCGGAAATTTGATGTACTTCACACTATAACGGCAGGAATGCTAAGTACTTGATCCCTGACGCCAAGTGTATGTATGCATTCACCGGGCCGGTTTTCGCTGCTGCAGAAATTGCTTCAATAGGGGGGCGGTGATGGATTTTTTGGATTTGGCTTGTTGTGCCACTTGCTCTGGGGTGCCCATGGCGCAGATCTTTCCGCCTTTGTCGCCACCTTCCGGTCCCATATCCAGGAGCCAGTCGGCTTCGGCGATCACGTCCAGGTTGTGTTCAATGACAAAGACGCTGTTGCCTGCATCCACCAAGCGGTGCAGTACCCGAATCAGTTTTTCCACATCCGCCATGTGCAAGCCCACGGTGGGCTCATCCAATACATACAAAGTATGCGGTGCTTTGCGGCGGCGAAGGTCTTCCGAGGGCCGGGCTTTGGCCAACTCCGATACCAGTTTAATGCGTTGCGCTTCGCCTCCGCTTAAGGTGGGGCTTTGTTGTCCCAGGGTTAAATAGCCCAGGCCCACGTCTTGTAACAGTTGCAGGGCATGGTGAATATAGCTGTGGGCGCTGAAAAATTCGCAGGCGGCATCGATGTCCATGGCCAATACATCGGCTATGCTTTTGCCTTTGTATAACACCGCTGTAGTTTCCGAATTAAAACGTGCACCTTTGCACACATCGCAGGCTACTTTGACATCAGGTAAAAAGTTCATTTCTATTTTGCGATAACCCTGACCGTCACAGGCATCACAACGTCCTTCTTTGACGTTAAAAGAAAAACGCCCCGCATCATAAGCGCGAATGCGGGCCTCATTGGTATTGGCGTAAAGGCGGCGAATGTGGTCCCACAAACCGATGTACGTGGCTGGGCAGGAACGAGGGGTTTTGCCGATGGGGGTCTGGTCTACTTCTAGTATGCGGTCGATGGATTCCCAACCGGATAAGGAGTGACACCCCAAGAATTCTGTTTTTTTAGACGAAGTGCGTTTCTTTGCATTCGTTTTACCCACATGCGCTTTTAAGTTCTCGTAAACAATGCGCCGAATCAAAGTGCTTTTGCCGCTGCCGCTGACGCCGCTGATGCACACCAGGCGGTTCAAGGGCAGGCTGACGTTGAGTTTTTTCAAATTGTTTAACGTCGCTTGTTGTACCTCAATTGCCGCTGTTGCGTGTTTGCCGCGCAGCTGGGTTTCCCGTCGCGGCATAATGGGGTGTTGTAGCGGTTTGGCCAGAAACAAGCCGGTTTTGGATTGCTTATGACGTTTGAGTTGTGCCACGGAACCGTTAACCAGTACATGTCCCCCTTGTACTCCGGCTCCCGGTCCCAGGTCCACAATGTGTTCGGCGCTGCGAATGGTGTCTTCGTCATGTTCCACCACCACCACTGTATTACCCTGGGTTTGCAGTTGTTTTAAAGTGCTCAACAACATGGCGTTATCGCGCGGGTGCAGACCGATAGTGGGTTCGTCCAGGATGTAACATACACCTCTGAGATTGGATCCCAGTTGCGATGCCAGGCGAATGCGTTGTGCTTCGCCTCCACTGAGCGAGGGTGCAGAGCGGTCCAAGCCCATGTAAGACAAGCCCACATGCTGTAAAAAGGCCAAGCGGGATTTAAGCTCCACGATAATATCCCGCGCAATGATGCTTTCGCGGGCATTGAGTTTGATGTTGTCGAAATAACGCGAGGACGTAGCGATGGTCATACGATTAAAATCGGCAATGGAGCGGTTTTTATAGGTGACTGCCAGTGTTTCCGGGTTAAGTCGTGCGCCGTGGCAATGGCTGCAAACGTCATCACTATTGCGCTCCTGGTCCCAGTCTTCATGATAGCTTAGGTCCAAGACCGTGTCGGTCTCCGCTTCCAGTTCGGACTCCACAGGTTCGCAACCACTGCCCTGGCAATGCTGACACCAGCCCAGCTTGGAGTTAAAGGAAAACTGGCGTGGGTCCGGTTCATTGAAGCTGAGGCCGCATTGAGGGCAGGCTCGCTGTGTGGAGAATAAGGTCGTACGCCCAGCGGACAAGACCATCACCACGCCTTTGCCGATGGCCAGCAATTGCTCTAAGTTGCTCTGCAGTTCGGCTTCCTTATTGGCGCTGACGTGGATCAGCTCTGAGGGGCATTCAATATTGTGTTCCTTATAGCGGTCTAAGCGCGGCCAGGGATCGGTAGGGATAAATTCCCGGTTCACTCGTAAGAATGGAAAGCCTTTAGCCGCAGCCCATTTGGCTAAGTCCGTGTAGTAACCTTTGCGTTCACTGACCAGCGGTGCCAGTAAATGAATCTTTTTATTGCGAAAACGCTTCATGATGTGGTTGAAAATACTTTGTTCCGATTGGGGTTCAATGGGGCAGTGGCAATCGGGACAGTGTTGGGTGCCTAATTTAACAAACAACAAACGCAGAAAATGTTGGATTTCTGTCATGGTGGCCACGGTACTTTTGCGGCCGCCACGGCTGGTGCGTTGTTCAATCGCTACCGTGGGGGGGATGCCATAGACGGCATCCACTTCCGGCCGTGCCGACGGCTGTACAAACTGGCGTGCATAAGCATTGAGTGATTCCAGATAGCGACGTTGACCTTCGGCAAACAGAATGTCAAAGGCAACCGTGCTTTTACCGCTGCCGCTGACGCCGGTGATGACGGTAAACTTCTCTCTGGGGATATGTATGTCCACATTGCGCAGATTGTGTTCCTTGGCGTTATGAATATTGATGCTGTTGCCCTGAGCCGTTTTTCGAGCCGACTTGTTTTTTGCTTTATTGGTTTTGCCCCAAGATTGACTGTTTGCCAAAGCTTTTTGGTATTGATACAGCGCCTGGCCGGTATGACTGGTTTTGTGTTTGAGGATTTGCTCCGGCGTGCCGCAAAACACCTGTTTGCCTCCGGCGGCACCGCCTTCCGGGCCCAGTTCAATGAGCCAGTCGCTATGGCGAATCACATCCAGGTTGTGTTCAATAATGAGCAGGGAGTGGCCGGCCTGGATCAATTCGTCAAACGCCCCCAGCAATTTTTTTATATCACTGAAGTGCAGGCCGGTGGTGGGTTCGTCAAACAAAAACAAATGGGGCTTGTCATCGCCGCGGATTTGTTTTTGTTTGGCCAGGTGTCCTGCCAGTTTTAAACGTTGCGATTCGCCGCCGCTTAAGGTGGGTACCGCTTGTCCCAGGGCCAGATAGTCCAGGCCCACGGCGCTTAAGGGTCGCAGGGCATTGAGGATCTCGTCGTAGTCTTGAAACACCTGTAGCGCCTGTGCCACCGTCAGTTCCAGTACATCGGCGATTGAAAGAGCATGAGTCTGAGCGCTTTTATTACGGCTTTGCGGAAAGAGTTTTACTTCCAGCACTTCATCGCGAAAACGCTTGCCGTCACAGTCGGGGCAACGTAAATACACGTCACTGAGAAACTGCATCTCTACATGTTCAAAACCGTTACCGCTGCAGGTAGGGCAGCGACCGTTACCGGAATTAAAACTAAAGGTGCCGGGTGTATACCCCCGTTCCTGGGACAAAGGTTCGGTGGCAAACAGTTTGCGAATACCGTTTAGGGCGCCCACGTAACTGGCGGGGTTGCTGCGAGTGGTTTTGCCAATGGGGGATTGGTCCACCATGATAACCTCGCCAATGTGTTGGTGGCCGCTGATTTTTTTGTGTTGGCCCGGCGCTTCAATGGGTTTGTTTTTGAGTTTACGTAAGCCCAGGTAAAGGATGTCGTGTACTAAAGTGGATTTGCCCGAACCGCTGACACCACAGAGGCACACCAGTTGTCCTAAAGGTATGGACACATCCAGATTTTTAAGATTGTGTTGTTGTGCCCCCAGTATGTCTAGCTGTGTTTTACCGGAGTTACTCCGCTGGTTGGATTCGGGGCTGACGCTCAGTTCGCCGTTTAAATAACGTCCGGTCAAGCTGCGTTTGTTGCGCAGGATTTTATCCGGTGCTCCATTAAACACGATACGGCCACCTTGGTCACCGGGGCCCGGCCCCATGTCGATGAGCCGATCGGCGCAGAACATAATTTGCGGGTCGTGCTCCACCACCAACAGGGTATTCCCGGCTTGTTTCAGTTGTTGCATGACTTCAATAATGCGCTGCATGTCGCGAGGGTGCAGGCCAATGCTGGGTTCGTCCAATACGAACAGGGTGTTGACTAAAGACGTGCCCAAGGCGGTGGTTAAGTTAATCCGTTGTACCTCACCCCCGCTTAAGGTGCGCGACTGGCGATCCAAGGTCAGATAAGCTAGGCCCACATTAACCAAAAAATTCAGACGCGAGCGAATCTCTCCCAAGAGAATATCCGTGGCTTCGTCCACGCCGCTGCCCAACTTGAGTTGTTGAAAAAAAGTGTGGCATTGTTCCACGGGTAATAGCAGCACGTCATGGAGGTTAAGCCCCGGTAACTGCCGCACTTGAGTGTCGCTAAGTTGACTCTGGGGATGACGGCTGCGTTGCTTGCTCACTTTGTCCGCCAGGGTTTTGGAGCCCAGACGCCACAGCAGAGATTCCGGTTTTAGCCGGGCACCTTCGCAGGTGGGGCACAGAGCGTAATTGCGGTATTTGGATAATAGCACCCGAATATGCATTTTATAGGCTTTGGTTTCCAGCCAGGCAAAAAAGCGGGAGACGCCATACCAGACATTGTCGTCAAAATCGCCTTCTCCTTGTAACACCCATTGTTGTTGGCTGCGGTTGAGCTTTTTCCAAGGGGTGTCTATGGGAATGCCGCGTTGTTTGGCAAAGCGTAACAGCTCGACCTGGCATTCGTAATAGCTTTCGGTTTGCCAGGGGCGGATGGCTCCCTGTTCCAGAGATAGATTGGTGTCCGGCACTACCAGGTCGTAATCAATACCAATGGTACGGCCAAAGCCGCGGCAGGTGTCACAGGCACCCAGAGGAGAATTAAACGAAAAACTGTTGGGGGTGGTTTCCTGGTAATGAATATTGCAGTCGGGACAATGCAAGTCAGAAGAAAACAATAAAGGCTTTGTTTTGGGTTGGTCCCACAAATGCACTTGGGTAAAACCACGGCCTTGTTTTAAGGCGGCTTCCAGGGCTTCTATAATACGGGATTTATTGGCGGCGTTGAGTTTGAGGCGATCTTGCACCACTTCTAACAATTTCACTGTGTCAGCGGAGTCTGCGTTGAGAAAGCGGGTGTAGCCTTGTTGCGCCAGAAATTGTTGGATTTCTTCAACGCTGAATTGCTCCGGAATAGGTACCTTAAACACCACGGCGATGCGCGTATCTGGTTGCAGCTGTTGACGTAAATGCTCATAAATACTGCGGGCGCTGTCTTGCTTGACTGCTTGACCGCAACCGCCGCAATGCAGATGGCTGACACGGGCGAATAAAAGTTTGAGATGATCGTTCAATTCCGTCATGGTGCCCACGGTGGAGCGGGATGTGCGCACGGGATTGGTTTGGTCAATGGCAATGGCCGGGGGGATGCCGTCGATACGATCGGCCTGGGGTTTGTCCATGCGCTCCAGGAACTGACGGGCGTAGGGGGAAAAGGTCTCCACATAACGACGCTGGCCCTCGGCGTAAATGGTATCGAAGGCCAAAGAAGACTTGCCGGAACCACTGACCCCGGTGACCACCGTCAGCTCATTGAGCGGCAGGTTCAGGTCGATATTTTTCAGATTATTTTGTCGCGCGCCTTTGATGCGGATGTCGTTACTGCTCATTGCCAGCTCTTGGTTTGTTTTTCTCAGGACAGGCATGATACCCGGTTTTAAGGTCCGGTTCCCAGGTTTGCGCTGCTTGGATCGTATGCTTGCTGACGAACTGCTGACATTGGTATGGTTAGGCTTATGAAAAAAACTTGGAAAGACATAGACTGGAAAGTATCCACAGCCCAGGCCAGGGAAATGCAGTCGCAACTGCGGTCCCAGGTGATTTTGCAAAACCAGCTACCCAGCCCGCTTCAGACCGTGGCCGGTGTGGATGTGGGATTTGAAGACAATTATCGCATTACCCGCGCTGCGGTAGCGGTTTTGCGCTATCCCGATTTGGAATTGCTGGAGTATCGCATCGCTCGCTGCGAAACCTGTTTTCCCTATGTGCCGGGGTTTTTGTCCTTTCGGGAAATACCGGCCATCTTACCCGCCCTGGAGCAGTTATCGCTGACACCGGATGTTTTACTGTGCGACGGCCAGGGCATCGCCCATCCGCGGCGTCTGGGTATTGCCAGTCATTTGGGCGTGCTTACGGGGATAGCCAGTATCGGCGTAGCCAAAACCCGCTTCATCGGTGAGCACGGTCCGGTGCCGGTAGAGAAGGGGGGCTATGCGGAGTTGCTGGATGGTGACGAGGTCATCGGCGCGGTTCTGCGTACCCGAGTTGGGGTTAAGCCCATATATGTGTCCGCGGGGTATAAGGTGGATTTGCCGGCGGCATTGGATGTGGTGATGGCCTGCGTGGGTAAATATCGTTTACCCGAGACAACGCGTTGGGCGGATCGGATTGCATCGGATAAGACAGGGAGGTTTGGTTGAGAGTTTGGTCTCTTTTATAGGTTTAGGCAGTTTTTGATACAGCCCAAAGTAGCAAGTAAAAGGAATTCTTAATTGGGATTTGCTAAATTGGTATTGGGGTTTAACAATTTGATTGTACCCCTTTTAAAGATGGTCGCCGGGTCCCGTCCCGGCAGACGGGTTCATTTTCTTTGTACGGACAAAGAAAACGAACCAAAAGAAAACCGCCCGTAAGCACGGAAGGCTCCTGCGCTTCTCGGCTCAGCCTGGGAACTCACTCGACAGGCGAGTAATAGTTGGATCCTCAATATCTGCACCATTTGTTCGTCTTTAGACTTCATCCCTGTCCTGACGAGTGAGCTGCGGCATCCTTGCCGCAGGCCTTTGGCTTCTCAGTCTGAACCTGCGATGCTCGGCCGTGCTCCAACGGGATTCGGGGTGCGTACGGAGAGTTTGGTTTAAGTAGCTCTATTTAGTGATACGGATGTATTTTTGTTCATGCCAAGATTAAGCAACAGTCACTTTGGCAAGTTTGTGCTCGCCCTATTTGAAAAATGAACACGAATATGGGTTATACGTAAATCCAAAAACATCGGTAACACTTAAGAAAAAAGAGAGCCACATTCCAAGTAGGGCAGTCACAATCTAACTTTTTATCCCGGTGCTCAGCATTGGTTTGCACCAAAGATCTCAACGCAACAAAAACCAAGATACTTCCCGTAGCCTTCCAGAACGCACCCCTGAATCCCGTTGGAGCACGGTCGAGCATCGCAGTTTCAAGCTGTGAACCCAACGGGTCGCGGCAAGGATGCCGCGACTGGCTCGTCAGGCCATGGATGGCCTGTCGGGCCAGTTCCCAGATTGAAGCGAGAAGCGCAGAGGCTTTCCGTGCTTACGGGCGGTTTTCTTTTGCCTGCATGGATGCAGGCAAGGGGCGTGAGCAGGAGCGGAAGCTTTGGTTCGTTTTCTTTGTCCGTACAAAGAAAATGAACCCGCCTGCCGGGGCGGGACCCGGCGACCAACTATAGAAAAGAACATCCCTAGTTTTTTAAAGCCAGTCCTTATAAAAGAACCCAATAACATACTATTGGAAATCAAGGGGTAAATACAAAGAGTGGATGGGAAACGATACATAAAAACAAAAAAAACCTCTCACACTAGGGGGAGTGTGAGAGGCTGCACAGCTATGAAAAACTAGCCAGCTTTAGGATTGGCGGTACTACAAACCTGACATCCTACTGCATAAAACCACTACTGCACTAACACAAACAACAATAACAACAACACAATGGGTAAAACTGCACTGCTTAACACAATAACAACAACACAATGGGTACAACTTTTACTGCTTCACTGACACCTAACACAATACCAACTTCTGGGTTTCAACGATGCTGGTAACACAGAGTGTCTTGCAAACAGCCGAACGCTCTACAGCCACCAACATCTACAGTACCGGTAATGCGACCACCAAACGAACAAAGGGTGACTTAACACGCCTTGCACTACACTTACCACTACGCCTAACTACTACTTCATACAACACTGCTTTCACTGACACCTAACACAAACAACTACTGAACAACGACTGGAGAAACTGTTTAATACGTGTCTTGTCCTATGTAACCGGGCATAGGTTTGCTGACTAATAAAGACACCATGCCTCGCAAAATTCGATAAAACCACCAGACCACGGCGGCGATGGCGATGAGGTAACCCACGCCGTAGTACATGGTGCCTACCGCCACCATGAACATAATCAAAAGGAAATTAAAGGTTCGCATCAACCATTGATGATGGCTTTGCAGCAGAAACACCGGAACCGTGTCTTCCGAGTCATCTTCGTATTCAATGTAAGAGTACTGACGGTTCTTGAAATAATTAATGATTAAACCCAAAACCGCCGGGAGTATGAGTAAGTGCAGCCCGTAGGAAGCCCAAATAGCAACAGATTGTGATGTGCGATACGTCATTAGCTCATTCCTCTGTTTCGACTTCTGGTGTTGATCCTTTTAAAAGCGATTTGATCAAAAAGCGATCACGCTTGGTTGCTAATCTTGTATTAGTATAACAACTATCGAATATATCGCTGTATCGAATTTGTAAAACATTTAGGGGCTAAGTAGATTGGTTCAGAAAGAGTTGTATGAAATACATTCAAACATTAGTGGTATAAGGTGTTGCGTTGGGTTTACGGGCACGGAGGTGCCCGTAAGCATGTGATGGTTTTATTTAAGTTATGAAATCTATTATGGAATCATTGTAATGTTATCCCCATTTCCACTCACAATTGTCTAGGTGGGGGAGTATTTTTCTTTATATGCTTCAAAGGCGTCTCTGTCATATTTAAATCTAGCATTTACAAGGTCACACAATATGTTCGAAGTTGAACTATAGACTTGGATGGTAATTCGCTTAATTTCTTCTTTATAGAGCAAAGAAAGGGTTAAATGCATCGCCGCATCCAATGCAGGTTTTAGGTCTGGTGAGATTGCTGTGGTGAGAGATGCTAATTCCGTTAATGTTGCTTCAACATTGCTATCATTTTCGAACACACTCAAGCTCTGATTAAAGTTTATATCGCCTGAAGCATTTTGACTGATTGCGTCCGGAATAATAATCCCATTGTCCGGGTTTCCGTCGTCATCCAGGGTTTGCAGAAAACGGGCGATGTTAATAGCTGCCGGGTTGGATAGATTAGCCGGTTCGCCCGCGAGATCTAATGGAGTGATGATATCTTGCCCTAACGATTCTCCGATCAAAATATCGCCAACAAAAAACTGTACGGTATTGCCATCCACGTAATTGTAAGTGCCATTGGCATCCGTGGTGCCACTTAAATTCCCCGAGGTATAGCGCAAACCTTGAACGGCGCTGTCTATAAATTGGCCTTGTTTAACGTTGTTGCTTGATTCGTTGTCGCAGGCTGATAAAAAATAAACAAAACAAATAGGCTGGGTAGTAAAGTTTTCATGTGTGATCCTTTTTTAGCGGATATCGAAAAGCCATCGTGGCGGAGTTAGTTTACTAAAATTAGTGGGGGTTTGGAATGCTGTGCGTCTCAGAGTTGTTGTGACATATAACCGAGATTTATGTTGTTAGAACAATTTCTTGGTGTGGTGTGATCTAATAGTAATGGATTATAGCTTGTGGGCTTGATTGGTGCCCACAAGCTGGTTTGTGCCTGTGTTTTACAAATTTTGCCACTGGCAATAGTCCAAATGGGGCTTCTTAGATTCTTTGTATGCATCAAAGCCATCTTTATCGCCTTTGAACATACGGTTTAAAATGTCGCAGGTTGTGTCGCTATAAGCATTTACCCGAGTATTTAAAGTTTTTACTTCTGTTGTCAATACATTTATTTGTGTTGATATTTCTTTTGAATTTTGACAGCTTGTTAATACTCCGCCGGCAAAAAGAAAAATACATAGGGCTATAAGTAATCGATTCATCTGTTTCTCCTTCTAATGGTTTATATGCAATCAGTATATTTTCTTAACAAAGTGTGTGGTGAGAGATGAGTGTAATGCTGGTTCTTGAATTTTGATGAGTTTAAAGTGAAAGGTTTATGGGTTGCTTCGTATGCTGGAAAATTAAATTGCGAACGTTGAACGAAAGTGTTGCTGCTAGTGTTGTAGTTGCAATGGTTGCGAAATGTGGGCGTTTCAAATTGAAAGTACGCAGGTGAATCAAGTTTTTTGCCTATATCAATTTTGGTGTTAATGTTTACTGTGCCGCTTACCGATTGCGATGACGCGGCACTAATCACGCTATTGGAGGTTTGTAGTAACGTATTAGCAGATATGTCTATATTTCCTCCATATCCGGCAACAGCAGTTGTAGTTATATAGCTGTTGGATAGTGCTAGAAGGCGTGTGGCCAAAAGTATGTTTCCTGCATTACCTGTTGAGTCTACTTCGCTGGAAGATTTTGCTGTTATGCTGGATTTGTTTTTTAGGGCGACAAACCTCGATGAGGTGATAGATATATTTCCCCCATTTCCGGGGCCAATGGTTTCTGAGCTAATGGTGGCATAATCTATTAAAGTTAGGCTATCTGTTGTTATATCGATTCGTCCAGCGTCCCCTTCGTCATTCAATCCGCTGAATATTCCTGTTTTGTTTGTGGTGTTTCCTTTTATATAAATATCTTCCGCTTCAATAATAATATTTCCCGCGTTTTGGGATGCGGTTGGTGAAGTGCTTGTTAGATTTCCTCCATCAATAATGTCTATAAATTTGACGTTGATGTTTAAATCGGTACCAGCTCCTTCGTAACGATTTTCCGTTGAAATGAATCCGTTATCAGATAGTTTTAATTCATCACCTGTTAGCGTTAACCCGCCTGGCATTGAAAATTCAGGGAACAGGAAGAAATAATTGATAGAATATATGTTTGAGCTCGAGTTGCGGTTGATAAAATAGGGTGAGTATCCATACGTTTCAAAGAAGTTTGCTAATTCTGAATTTGTGCCGGAAATTTTCATGGAGTTAAAGGCGATGGAGATTTTTCCGCCTAAGTTCATGCTGTTGTAAGATTCTGTGTGGATGGAGGCGCCGTCTAAAACAGACACATTATCTGAGTCTATAAGAATGTCTCCAGCTTTTCCTGCCGTAAATATGAAGCTCGGTTTGGTTTCCGTGAATATTGCAGTAGATAGTGCGGTGTTCGGGTTTACATAGGCACCTTCCAGTGTAATATCTTGTGCATTAATTGATATGTTTCCTCCATTTCCATCATCCATAGCTAACGTATATATTTGTGCCCCAGCTTCGAGTTTTAGATTATTCGTATGTATATCAATATTTCCACCATCAGATGCTGCCACGTCACCACTATCTGAATAGTTATGCGTTGATATCTCCGCTAAGCCGCTTAACTTGAGGGACTGGTTTTTCGATTCGTTACTGCCTATGGTTATATTCCCGCCAGAGCTATCAGTGAAACTTTTGCGACTATAAATTCCACCGAAATCCAAGTAGATTGCATCGTCTGCGACACTTGGTCCCGTGATGGAAATGTCAGGCGAGTTAATGGTGATGTTTCCGGTGTTGCCCTCTTGCAGTGTTGAGGTGATGATTTTGGAGCCGCCGGATATTTCAATCGCCGATGTGGCATTGATATCAATGTTGCCGGTATCGCCGGAGCTGTTGTCTGAGTCGCTGGATAATATATGGGAAGAGTTATCCATTGTTAAGGTGGCGGTTAGTAGTGCTATTCCGCCGGCATTGGCGTCCGCTGTCACGTTGTTTTGGATACTGGCACCATGATTCATTGCTATGGTGTCGCTGGTGTGTATGTCAATATTGGCGTCTGTTGCGGATTCATTCGCGCTGCCATCGGTATTGGATACTAGGGCTGCGCTGTCCATTATCAACTGCCCACCACGAATCACAATTTTCCCGCCACTGGCGCCACTGCTGTCGACAGCGGCATTGCTGTTGATGTTGATGCTGCCCAGTGTCAGGCTGGAATCTTCCATATCGATGTTACTAATATCAGTGGATACTTCCCCGGCAGTGACGCTGGCCAGTTGGATGTGGCCGTTTTGTGTTGTGACGTGGGAGCCTTCAATATTAATCTCGCCGCCAACCAATGACAGGGTGCCGCCGTTGTCTGTTGAGTTGGGGTTGGTTTTGGTCAGGGTTTCGCCATTCACTGTGATGGCTGCGACATTGGTGCCGGTAAAACCAAAGGCCGCCGGTGGTGCCGAGGTGAGGGGGCTGTTCACGGGGGCGTTGGTCTGTACTTGGGTGCCGTCTTCCATGAGCAAATAATCGGCAGTGCTGGCGTGAAATGAGCCGTTAATGTTCAGGGTGGCGTTTTCTCCAAAAACGATACCGTGGCTATTGAGCAGAAACAAATTGGCGGGGGCGTTAACGGTACCGAATATGTCGGAGCGAGAGTCAGTGACTCGGGCGATAATATTGTTAATATCCGCCCCGGCTTGGAAGTTGGCGGTTTCATCAGCATAGACATTAAAATGTTGAAAGCTGTGGAACAGGTTGCTGCCACGGGTTTGGCCAAGGGACTGTTCAATGTTGTATTCGTTGTTGGTGTTTAAGTCGATGGCGGCAGCGCCTGATTCGGTATTGCGTACGACTTCTGCTTGAGCGCCGCTTGCTGCGGCCAGGGCGCCGCTGATAATGATACTCTTGGAGAACCACTGTGATTTGGGTTTGTGCATAAACTATCCTTCGCGCAGGAGCGTACAGGGTGATAGGTCGCTATCAGTGTAACCCGCTGGAGTTTCATATCCCTTACAAAAACGGCAGAGTCGGGTTACTAGTTTATGTTTTGACGGTTTCGAAAAATGGAATGGGTCTAAAAAACCAGACGTTTTCCTTAAAAATCCTAGTCGAAAGGTTAGTAGTTTTTGCGTGGCTTAGTTGTGTATTGCTTAGTTGTGTATTGCTTAGTTGTATATTGCTTAGTACTTGAGCTGAAGCGATAGATGCAAGCCATCGTCTTGCAAATTATCTTCGTCTAAAGTATCGCCATCGGTAAGCGGTTCCGCCCAATACAAAGTAAAGGCGGTGTTGTCCCGGTAGTTAAAACGAAGGCCTAAACCGGCGCTGTAAATGGTTTTAGCTAAATGTTTTTGACTGCTATTCCAGGAGTAACCGTAATCTACGAAAGCCATAGTGTAGAGGCTGTTGCCTTTTGAGTCTCGTTTTATGGTGGGTAAACGGCCTTCCCAGGATGCCAGAAAGCCGTTATCACGGATGATAAAGTTTTCCCGGTAACCGCGTACGGTGTTGGCGCCACCCAGAGCAAATTGTTCCATGGGCAGTAACACATCCTGAGTAAGCTGCAGGTCCATGCGAAAAATACTCTGTAACAGGGTGGGTTGATAGCGTTGCGCCCATTGCCCCTGGATCAGCCAGGAGGAAAAGCGACTGTCGGCACCACCGTTGTTGCTGATAGTGGAATGAAAGGCATTTACACCCACGCTTACAGTGTGTCTAAGGGACATGATTTCTTCATTGGTTCGGCGCAGCCAGGTCTGGGTTAGTCGCAACGCCGTGACTTCGCAATTCCCGCCATTTTGTTCGCAATTGACCGTGCCGGTTTCCAGAAAAGAGGCGCTGTGACGTCGGTCCAGGGCCAGGTTTACCAGATATTTTTCCTGTAAATGATAATACAGGGGGAAGCTCCAGCTGAGTTTGGCGGACCAGGAGTCGTTGAGTATTTCGATAGGCAAGTTGTCATCTACCACTTCCGAGTCGGAATAACTCAGGTCCAGTTTAATGCTGCTGTCATCAGGGGCAATGGGGTATTCGTAATTCAGCTCGCCGCTATGTAAGCCTTCGGTGCCGGAATAAGCAATGCCCAGGGTATCACCGTTACCGCTGAGGTTTCGATGTTTGGCGCCCAGTCGCCCTTGCCATTCACCAATCGAGGTGGGGCGGTGGTTGTTAATCTCCAGGGTCAATTCATAGGGCTTGTCTTCGATGACCCGGATATCCAAATTGCTTTGACCCCGTTGTTCCCCCGGACCCAGGTTGGCATTGATTTGTTTGATGCGCGGGTTTTGCTGCAGCATGTGCAGGTTTTCCTGTAGCTCAAGTATGTTTAAGGGTTGATCGGGTTTGGGTGAAATGCGTTGGGTGATATAGGACGGATTCAGTTTACCGTCGTGTTTTAGTTTAATGTCGGTCAAACGCCCTTCGGTGATGCGCATTTTCAGTACGCCGTATTCCAGATCCTGGTCAGGGATCGTGGCGCCGGAGTTGATATAGCCGTTGTTAACATAGTGGTTGGTGACAGCCAGGCGGATTTCCTCCAATTCCAGTGAGCCAATGTCCTTATTTAAATAAGGATTGGTCAGTTTGCTCAATACGTCCTGGCTGAAAACGGTATTGCCCACAAACTCGATCTTGCTCAGGCGTACTTGTAGCTTGGTGGATAAGCGTTGTTCTTGAGGAAGCTGCACCGGCGGTAATTCAAACTGAGGTTTGTCTTGCGGTCCAAAGGCTTCTTCATCCACTCGGGGTAGTTTTTCATCTGCGGGGCGGCTGGTGGCGGCTCCCGGATCCGCGGCGTGCAGGGTGAAACTGATTAAAACGGCAGCGCCGATCAATGCCAACTGAATAGGTTTCATTGTTTTTGTTCGGTTTAAGGTTGAATTGCTGTTTAATGATTGTTTTTTGGTCAAGTCATACAGTCCGGTTTGTTATTTACCCGAAAACTCAGTGAGGCTGTATCGGCCGATTCACTGCCGGTTTTGGGGTTTATCTCGGCCTTATTTCCATCATGCCGGTTTAAATAGATTGTTGGGTTATACGGAATACCCGATGTTATACCATAAACGAATGAATCTGCGCTTACAGAAAAACGACTTTGTGCATAGTTCTCATTGCTGACATTATCGCATTCAGTACCAACGGTAAACGGTGTATTGTCGGTTTTTTCCGTTTGGATTTCCAGATTCTTACCTAATTCCACATCCAGCTGGATTTGGATTACGCCGTTCACGGCGGTTTGGGACGAGGCATCAATCACTGAATCCATAGTTTGAATAACGTTTTGGGCGCTGATGGTTATATTTCCACCATTGCCTGAAACCGCCGTCGTTTCAATAGAGGCTTTTTGCATTGCCAGGGTGCGGGTATCAATATGGATGTTGCCGCCGTTACCATTCGCAGCGGCAACCGCAGCGCTTAAAGAACTGTTTTTCAAGTACAACACTTGATTGTTGTGAATGTTAATATTGCCACCGTCAGCCTGTTGAGCCATGGTGCTGATGTCACTGTTACGACTGTCAATTTGACGGGCATTAATATTGATATCACCGGTGTCACCGGTAAACCGAGATTCTGCTGTCACCAGGGAGTGATTTTGCAGACTCAGAAAGTCTGTGGTGATGTTGATGTTTCCGCCAAGGGCGTTGGAGTTGGTGAACGATGCGATGATGCCTTGATCCAGACGAATGCTGTTGACATCCAAACGAATCTCTCCGGCATTGCCGGTAACACTGCGGTAAAAGTTTTTGGTCCCGGCATGCAGACCGGCACGGGAATTCACATCTGCCGAGGAGCCAATCTCTTCCAAGAACGTTTTCAAAGTTTGGTTCTGGCCATGGATATTCAGCTCTTTCGCTTCTATATGTATCAAGCCGCCTTGCCCCGGGCCGTAGGTGTCGGTGCTGATACGACCGCTATCGGCCAGTTCCACTGTGTTGGCATGGATGTGTATATCCCCGGCATTGCCTCCACCCAGGACGGCCTGACTGTTGATGCCCGATACGGCTAAATTCGGATTGTTGGTGTCGCCGAACAGATTGAAACGATCCGGGTGCACGCCACTGACCAGCAGGTTTTCTGTCTCTATGGAAATATCTCCGCCATTACCGCTGCCGAAGGCACCGCTGTTGATTTGGCCACCATTAAGGACTTCGATGTTCTGTGCCGTAATGTGTAAGTCTCCGCCTCGTCCTGTCCCGTAGGTGGCTGTGTTGATATTGCCTCGGTTTTTTATTGTCAGTTGATCCGTTGTGATCTGCAGACGTCCGCCATTACCCCCGGCGGGACCGGCTGCTGTTTGGATGCCGGTAAAGTCTTTTTGGAATGGTGATGACGATTGCTCCACACCAATGATGCTAATTTGCTCGCTGGTGATGGAAACGTCGCCCGAGTTGCCGCCGCCGCCAAAAAATGTTGATGAGGAGATATAAGAACCGTCACTGATAACCAAGTTCGGTGTGGTAACGGTGATGTGGCCACCGTGACCCGTGCCACCCCACCCGGAACCGGCTTCGATGCGGGCGTAGTGATCTGCGTGAATGCTCTCAATGACGTTTATGTTAATGTCTCCGGCAGTGCCCTCGGACAAGGTATTGGCAAACAGTCCCTGGAATTCAGTTCTTACTCCGCGAATGTTGAATGTCGTACTGTTGATGGCGATATCTGCGGCGTTAGCACTTCCGAAAGATGTAGTGGAGATATAGGATGCGTCCATGTTGAGTATGTCACTGTTAACAGTGACGCCGCCGGTTTCCCCCGTAGCCCAGGCGGTGGCGTTGAGAAAGGAACCACTACGCAGAGTTACGCTATCGCCATTAACCGTAACGCCACCGGCCCGGCCCGGTCCGTAACTGTTGCTACGGATGTAGGATCTCTGGTTCAGCAGCACGTCGGTTGCGTTAACCGTGACGCCATCGGTATTTCCATGGGAACCGGGGTACACTGTGGATTCAAGAGACGATTGACTGTTGAGTTCCAGCGTGTGCGTGTCGACTCTCACGCCCCTGGCGTTTGGAGCATTGGTACCGTAGGCATTGCTGCCAATGCGGGAGGCATTACTCAGTACTACGGTGTCACGCGTGCTGACCAAGGTTCCTTTATCCTGACGGAGGTTAAGGTCGGTATCCGGCGTTGGGTCGTTAGTGCTGCTATAGGTGGTGCTATTGTTCATTTCCAGACGTCCGCCACGGATGACGATAGTGCCGCCTAAGGAACCTTGTGTGTTGATCCAGGCATTGTTCACATCAATTCGGCCGACGCTTTCGAAGGCGTTCAGGGCGCGGGCATCAGTGTCGGCATCGCTGGAAGCAAATGGCACTTCTCCGATAGACGCCACGCTGTTGAGGCTGATCACGCCGTTGGGGGCTTGCAGTTGCGCTTGTTGTTCCGCCGAACCGGTAATGCGGATGTGACCGCCGCTCAGGTTAATCTCTCTGCCACTATCAACCCGCAATTGGGTTGCGTCCAGGCTGATGCTGCCAACGTTGCCATCCAGAAAACCAAAGGCCGTGGGTGCGGCCACGCTGAGCACACTGTTTTCGGGGTGGGTGGCGTTATAATGGCCGTCTTGCGCCAGGGCAAGGTAGTTTGCGCTGGAGGCATAAAAGGAACCGCTGATATTGAGGCTGGCATTGGCCCCGAATAACAGGCCGTTAGGGTTGATGAAGTAAAAATTAGCACCGGCCATGGAGCTGTTGATACTGCCGTCGATCCAGGTTGCGTTATTGCCGGTAACCCGACTGATCACATTCTGTATGGTGTCCGGTCCGGAGAAGTTGGCGGATTCATTGGTATTAATGGTGAATTCGCTAAAACTGTGGAACAGGTTACTGCCGTGGATTTGACCCAATTCTGCGGAAATATTGTAGTCGGGTCCCTCTATTGTTTGGGCATTCCCCATTGACCCATCCAAAATCACCTCTGCAGCCACCGAAGGCGCCAGCAGAACCGTGTTGGAAATAAACAACAATTTTACTATTTTGTGCGTGCATCCATTACGTAACTGTTGCTTTCCCTGCGTATATTGCTTGGTATAAAGCATGATAAACCTCAACAGCTATACGAAGGTGACCATGACTTAATCCATGATCTAATACAGCGTAATGTCTACTAATTAGGGTGAAACTGCAACCGTACAAAGGGCAATGAGGGGGTGTATTCGAAATACTTCTAATTGGGCGCTTTTTTAGAATTTATATCTATAATCGAACTGTAAAGAACTTCGACATAAGTCAGTGTTATAGTGTGTAATGTGGAAAGGGCTAAAGAAAAGGGTTGCCCCTTGGCAACCCTTTATGGTCCTCTCTCGTTTTTTGTTCGGAGTTCAACTTTTAGTAAACGAGTTTCTATGCGCCGAGTGAGTTGGGGAGAGGTGCATCAGGCACATTGTTTAAGGGACCGGTGAAGCGATCGCATTTCGTGAGACACGCCCATGCCAAAATGGGCTTGCAGAATATTGCTGCAACGTTGATACACCCGCATGGCTTCGGAGTACTTGCCCTGCTTGATGTAGCATTTCATCAAGTGCAGGTATGTGGTTTCCGATAAATTGTCGATTTCGATGCCGTATTCATACAGGTTAACGGCCACATCACACTGATCGTTTTGTTCCAAATAGCGGCATACCTGCATGACGGTACGGAAAAACTTAGTGTGCAGTTTTTGCCGATAGGACAAAAACCAGGGCTGCTCATCTTCGTTGCCAAGATAGGGGCCGTGATACATAGACATGGTTTGGTGGACAAGGTCTGCAATCTTGCCTGCGTCCACCGGACTGCTGTTTAGAATTTGTCGAATTTGACCGATCAAGCGTTCTACTGACCACACATCGACCCAGCATTTTTCTGCATTGAGGGTGAGACGACCATCACTAAGGACCAGGGTATCGTTGCCCAGCAGTTTTCGCAGTCGATGCAGAGTGACGGAAAATGTGGTGTGAGCCACATCGCCATCAGAATCCGGCCATAGTGCCTCGCAAATACGGATTTCGCCCACTTCCCGTCCGCCAAAGGCAATTAGGGTTTTGAGTAACTCCAGGGCTTTGCGCTGACCTTTGCTGCAAAAATTCACATCCTGATTTTGCATGTTGATGGAAAATCGGCCCAGTGTGTAAATACGAATGGGTTGTGGCGTTGCCAGGCGTTCCACCAGGCTGGGTTTTGTTTTTGCCTGGATTCTGGGTTTTGGGCGGCTGGAAACCATGAAATCAGTGGGGCTGATGATTTCCACGGCGTGCTCAGCCACATGAGTTACCGCAGTGCTCGCTTGAGTGTGGCCTGAATAGTCCATAAGTTAATCCCCTATTGCGTTCGGTTGTTGATCTATAAGGGGAGACACCAATAGGTTGCCGGTGGTTTAGTGATTGGTGTACATTAATATGCCGATGGTCGTCGTTCTTTGAAAAAATCATGGTTTGAGCGATGGCGCAGCAAATAATGATGTAATTCTATAAAAACAATAAGATAGTGGTTTTATGGCAGAGTTGATGCCATAAGGCAGCCTAAATTTTCAGCAATTTCATATGGGTATAGGGCAAGTCAGCCCAAGGCAGGGGAATCCTCTGCCGGAAAAGATCGTTGGTGGTATAAGTGAAATCAGCACTGAAAATAGGTTTTTGGGTATTGTTTGTACTGCTGCATGTGGCGACAGCGGCAGTGGCGCTTGAAACCGTGGCAGAAACGGCTGTGGTTAAATCGGCTGTGGTTAAATCGGCGGCAGTGGAAGCGACGGCGGTTGTTCTGAACCGCACTCCTGTGACTATCGGCGTCCTTTCTTACCGGGGCAAAGACAAAGCTCTGCAACGTTGGCAGGCGACAGCGGATTATTTGAGTCATCAATTACCTGGTCATTCATTTCAAATTTCAGCTTTAAACCTCACCGAAATGGCTCAGGCGGTTGCCACGGAACAGGTGGATTTTGTTCTCACCAGTCCGGGGAATTATGTGGAACTGGAATCCAATTATGGGATTTCACGAATTGCCACCATGCAATCGCGTTTGGTTAATCAAACGGCCACTCGATTTGGAGCGGTTATTATTGCCAATGCGGACAATACTTCAGTACGACGTTTGGAGGATTTGTCCGGAAAGTCCTTTATGGCCGTCAGTCCCAATGCCTTTGGCGGGTTTCAAATGGCCTGGCAGGTATTGAAGGAGCACGATATTGATCCTTTCAGTGACTTCAGTCGTTTGGAATTTGTGGGGTTTCCTCAGGATCAGGTGGCTCTGGCGGTTTATGATGGCCGCGTGGACGCCGCCACCCTAAGATCGGAAACACTGGTTCGTATGGTGGAGTCGGGCTGGTTTGAGATGGACGATTTTCGAATTTTGAACCCGCAAACCGTAGAAGGCCATACGTTACCCCTGAGTACCCATTTGTATCCCGAATGGCCCTTTGCCAAGGCAAAATCCACATCACGAGAATTGGCCACGCAAGTAACGTTGGCACTGCTGGCCATGCCCATGGATCATCCCGCTGCAAATGCCTCACGTACTGCCGGTTGGACAGTGCCCTTGGACTACTCTCCCGTGCATGAGCTGATGAAGCAATTACAAATCGGCCCCTATGAAGTTTTACGAGAAACTTCATTGGCTGCTATTACGCGCAAATATGCACATTGGTTAACGGTGTTAGCCTTGGGGGTATCGTTGCTGGTGATGTTCAATGTCTATGTCTCCCGAACCAACCAAAGACTGCGGGAGACCGATAAAAACTTACGTGACGAGATCCAGGAACGGAAACAGTCGCAGCGAAAGCTGGCTGAGTACAAAGATACGCTGGAGCAGCGGGTGGTGGATCGTACCGGGGAGCTGGAATTGGCCAATCAGGCCTTGCGTAAGAGTCAAATCGCTTTGCATCAATTGGTGGATATTACCAGTGCTCCGGCACTGAGTCATGAAGAGAAAATCACTCAACTGTTGGAAACCGGGCGCGAGTACTACCAGTCGGCGGTAGCCAGCTTGTCCAGTCTCACCAATGAAGATCAAGTCAATTGTGCAGCGGTGGGGCAGGAACACTTAGTGCGCGAGCATTGTGGCCCCTTGCATCGGGAGTGTGTACCGCAGGTGATCGAGCAGAAAGACACGCCCTTGGACATTCCCGATTTGAGCAGCCCCCAATGCCTGAATCCGGGCTGTGGTTGTGAAAGTTTGCGCAGTTATTTGGCGACAGCCATTTATGTTAAAGGGCAGCCGCACTGTCTGTTGGAATTTGCCGATACCCAGGTTCGAGAGGCCCCCTATACCCATTGGGATCACAATATCCTGCAACTTATGGCTCAGTGGATTGGCAGTGAAATGGAAAAACAGGAAGCCGTGGCACAACGGCAGCGACATCTGTCCGAATTGGCTCGGGTGGCGCGTATGAGTACCATGGGTGAAATGGCGGCCGGGTTGGCTCATGAGTTGAATCAACCCTTAACCGGAGCTATTAATTATAGCAGTGGTTGTTTGCGCCGCCTTAAGCAGGGGGATTATGACGAACAGACCCTGATAAAAGGTTTGGAACGTACGGTCGAGGGGGCCACCCTGGCAGCGGACATTATTCGTCAATTACGCGAATTTGTGCAAAAGGGTGATTTGGATCGGATGTCCATTAATCTCAATCATGTCGTGCTGAATATTGTGGATCTGGTATCTGCGGAAATCAAGCGGTTTCAAGCCAAGGTCAGCTTTGATTTGTGTGAGGATCTGCCCGATGTTTCCGCCAATCTAGTGCAATTGGAACAGGTGGTGATTAACTTTATCCGCAACGGTTTGGATGCTATGGAAACCACCATAGCGTCAAAGCGGCAGCTGATTATCTCAACAGAGTGCGAACCCGATAAGGTGCGTTTGTCAGTGCGGGATTATGGGGCCGGTCTGGTAAGTGAATCGGATTCCCGAATTTTTGATGCGTTCTATACTACTAAACCGGAAGGCATGGGCATGGGTTTGTCCATTAGTCGTTCCATAATTGAAGCGCATAATGGTTATATTTCAGCTCGTAATATGGAGGATACGGGGGCGAAGTTTTTCTTTGAGTTACCTGTGCATTAAAAAACAAAAGAGTATGTTGTGATGGAATCTACGGTTTATGTAGTGGATGATGACAAGCTGGCACGCGAGTCATTGGAATGGTTGATTGAGTCTGTGGGATTACCGGTTCGGGTTTTTGAGTCCGGACAGGCGTTTTTGACAGCCTACCAGAGCGGGTTGGCCGGTTGTCTGGTTCTGGATGTGCGTATGCCTGACATTAACGGCATGGATTTACACGCCAAATTGCAGGCGGAAGGTTGCACCTTACCTGTAATTATCATGACAGGGCATGCGGATGTGGCCATGGCAGTGAGGGCCATGAAGGCAGGGGTTTATGATTTTATTGAAAAACCCTACAACGATTCCCTGATGTTGGAGAGGATTCAAAGCGCGATTGCTTTTGATCTGGATAATCGCAAGGCCCAGGAGCGTGTAGAATCTGTTAAAAGCCGGCTGGATGCCTTGACGCCGCGCGAGTATGAGGTGCTCAAACTGGTGTTGAAGTCCACCGCCAATAAAGTTATCGCTGCGGAGTTGGGTATTAGTGTTAAAACAGTAGAGTTACACCGTTCTAATTTGATGACCAAAATGCGAGCTACGTCTGTAACCGAATTGGTGCGCCTGGCCTTAATTGCCGGATTAGAGTAAATCTAATTTTAAGGGTTTTCCCTAGGTGAGGCTGGGGTTTACTCCAGTTATCTTGAGGCTCAATTTTTTCTACTATCCATGTGCAGAGACTTAGGGAAAACTCGCGCAACCTCATTACCGAAGTACAGGACAGAAGTACGGGATAGAAGTACAGGCAGTAACGCAGTACCGCAGTCGGAAGTACCAGTGCAACGTTATCTATGCACTACCCATGTACTACCATAGCATAGGCACTACCGCAGTATCGCAAGTGCACCTGTAACAATAATAACAAAGAGGTTTAGAAAGAAAGGGGGCATCTAGCGCTTGCACTGTGCCGCAAGCTTATGTAGATGCAGGGAGTCGTAGCGTCAAGGACAGATTAAGCCGGGTCAACTGAGGAGGAGGGGACCCGGCTTTGCTTTTACTCAGAATTTTCTAAAGATTCTGTCATACCTCAAGAAAATCCAATATCCCTTCGGCGGCTTGACGGCCTTCGTACACGGCCGTGACCACCAGGTCTGAGCCTCTGACCATATCGCCACCGGCAAATACTTTCGGATTGCTGGTTTGGAACGGATAGTCGCTTTTCTCCGGGGCAACCACTCGGCCACGTTGGTCCAATTCTATATTGAAATCCTGAAACCACACCGGTGGGCTGGGACGAAACCCAAATGCTACCAGAACACTGTCGGCAGGTATGATTTCTTCAGAGCCGGGTACCACTTCCGGCTTGCGTCGTCCCCGTTCGTCCGCTGCGCCCATACGGGTGGTGACCACTTTAACTCCGGTTACCTTAGTGTCACCCACGATTTCCACCGGTTGACGGTTCCATTTGAATTTCACCCCTTCCTCTTTGGCGTTGGCCACTTCGCGAGCTGAACCCGGCATGTTGGCTTCGTCACGGCGGTAGGCGCAGGTAACACTTTTAGCGCCTTGACGGATGGCGGTGCGATTGCAGTCCATGGCCGTGTCACCACCGCCCAGTACTACTACTTTTTGCTTGTTCATATCAATGAGGTCTGCCTCATCCTGTTTCAGTTCCATGCAGCGTTTCACATTGGAAATGAGGTAGGGCAGGGCGTCATAAACACCGGGTAGGTCCTCTCCGGGAAAACCGCCTTTCATGTAGTTATAGGTACCCATACCCAGGAACACGGCATCGTACTGTTGCAGTAGTTGATCAAAACCCATGTCTTTACCGATTTCGCAGTTGAGTTTGAACTCCACGCCCATTTGTTCAAATACTTTACGACGTCGGATCATGACTTCCTTTTCCAGTTTGAATTCCGGAATGCCAAAGGTGAGCAGACCGCCGATCTCCTCGTGGCGGTCGTAAACCACGGGTTTGACACCGTTACGTATTAAAATATCGGCACAACCCAATCCCGCCGGTCCGGCACCGATAATGGCGACTTTTTTGCCGGTATCCTGAACATGGCTTAGGTCCGGCATCCAGCCTTGGGCGAAGGCGGTGTCACTGATGTATTTTTCAATGGAGCCGATGGTAACGGCGCCGAATTCATCGTTTAGGGTGCACGCCCCTTCGCATAAGCGGTCTTGCGGACAAACTCGGCCGCAAATTTCCGGCAAGGAATTGGTTTGATGCGACAGCTCCGCCGCTTTTTCAATATTGCCCTCGGAGACCAGTTTTAACCAGTTGGGGATATAGTTATGCACCGGGCAACGCCATTCGCAATATGGGTTACCGCAGGCCAGGCAGCGATCGGCTTGCGACACAGCGGTTTTGCTGTCGAACTGGCCATAAATTTCACGAAACTCTTTAATGCGTTTCTGTGCCGGTTTTTTCGACGGATCCAGCCGCTTCACTTCTACAAATTGAAAATTGTTTGCCATAATTTTTTACTTAACGGTTTACTTGCTTGTTAGTTGTATTTTGTCCTAAGCGGCCATGCGTCTCAGGTCATCCAATAGGGAAGGAAGGTCGGCAGCTTTGGGCTTAACCAGCCAGAACTTGGATGCCCAGCCGGAAAAGTCGTTGAGAATTTCCTGCCCGCGGGCGCTGCCGGTCTCGGCGGTAAATTCTCTGATCAATTCCAACAAATAATGACGATAGGCTTCCATGGACTCCGGGGCTATACGGTGGATATCAATGAGTTCATGGTTGTAGCGATCGACAAAGGTGTTGTCTTCGTCTAACACAAAGGCCATGCCCCCGGTCATGCCCGCACCGAAGTTAACGCCACAGCTGCCCAATACCGTAATGATGCCGCCGGTCATGTATTCACAGCCGTGGTCACCCACGCCTTCAACGACAGCAATGGCGCCGGAGTTGCGCACCGCAAAACGTTCGCCGGCGGTACCTGCCGCAAACAGCTTACCTCCAGTGGCGCCGTAAAGACAGGTGTTGCCGATAATGGTGGTTTCGTGACTCTTAAATGCGCTGTTCTCCGGTGGCCGAATCACCAGTTTACCTCCGGCCATGCCTTTGCCCACATAGTCATTGGCATCACCCACCAAAGTCATGTGTAAACCACCGGCATTCCAGACGCCAAAACTTTGGCCGGCGGTGCCGCTCAAGCTCAGATGGATGGGTTTTTCTTCCATGCCCAGATTGCCATGACGCAAGGCGATTTCCCCGGATAGGCGTGCGCCAATGGAGCGATTGGTGTTGTTAACCTCGTAACTGAATTCACCGCCACTCATGGCTTCAATGCTGGGCAGGGTTTCTTTTACCATTTGCTCAGCTAACTCACCCTTGTCAAAGGGCGCATTGTGCGGTTCCTGGCAATACTGTGGTTTATCGGTAATGTTTTTATTAGCCAACAGGGGGCTTAAATCCAAGCGCTGCTGCTTTTGGGTTTGAGCGTCTTTGATCTGCAATAAATCGGTGCGCCCAATAATGTCTGTCAAGCGACGAACTCCCAGTTGCGCTAACAATTCGCGCACATCCCGGGCAACAAAGCGGAAGTAGTTCATGACTTTTTCCACATTACCGGTGAAGTGTTCCATGCGTAACACATTGTCTTGGGTGGCAACTCCGGTGGCGCAGTTGTTTAAGTGACAGATGCGCAGGTATTTACAACCCATGGACACCATGGGTACGGTACCGAAGCCGAAACTTTCGGCGCCAAACATCGCTGCTTTGATAACGTCCAGTCCGGTTTTCAAGCCACCGTCTGTTTGCAGTCGCACTTTGTCACGTAAATTGTTTTGACGCAGGATCTGATGGGTTTCCGTCAACCCCAGTTCCCAGGGGCTGCCGGCGTAGCGCACAGATGTTAGGGGGCTGGCGCCCGTACCACCGTCATGGCCGGAAATAGTGATTAAATCCGCGTAGGCTTTAGCAACACCGGCGGCAATCGTGCCCACACCGGCTTCGGCCACCAGTTTCACTGATACCAAGCCTTCAGGGTTGACCTGTTTCAGATCAAAAATCAGCTGTGCCAAATCTTCGATGGAGTAAATATCGTGATGTGGTGGAGGCGATATGAGCGCTACACCGGGTTTGCAATAACGCAATTCCGCAATCAAATCGTTGACCTTAGTGCCGGGAAGTTGCCCACCTTCGCCGGGTTTGGCGCCTTGGGCGATCTTGATCTGCATGACTTCGGCATTACGCAAATACGCCGGTGTGACACCAAAGCGACCTGAAGCCACTTGTTTGATTTTGGAGCGCTCTATGGAGTTATAACGGCTGGGGTCTTCGCCGCCTTCTCCGGAATTGGAGCGACCACCCAAGCGATTCATGGCTTCGGCCAGCGTTTTATGTGCCTCGGGTGATAATGCGCCCAGGGACATGGCCGCAGAGTCGAAGCGTTTCAAAATCTCCTCTTCGGGTTCCACTTCGTCTATGGATATGGGTGTGGTGTTGCTGAGGCCAAACATATCTCTAAACGCCAACACCGGTCGTTGATTCACCATGTCGGTAAAGGTGCGGTAGTCTTCATAGGAACCGCTGGCCACAGCAGTCTGTATGGCTTTGACGACATCCGGGTTGAAAGCATGGTCCTCGCCATTGTGTACGTATTTTAGCAAGCCGCCTTGGGTAATGGCTTTGCGCGGGTTCCAGGCGTGTTTCGCCAATTGGCGTTGATCTTGTTCCAGATCCTCAAACCCGGCACCTTGGAGACGGTTGGTGGTGCCGCGAAAACACAATGCGACCACTTTGTCGCTAAGGCCGACGGATTCGAACAATTGTGCGCCCCGATAGCTGCTGATGGTGGAGATTCCCATTTTCGAGGTGATTTTATACAGACCTTTATTGATGCCCTTACGGTAATTGCGCATTAAATGGATACTGTTGCGTTCCTCGATTTCCCCGGAGATCTGCAAGCTCATAATGCACTCGTAAGCCAAGTATGGGTAAATGGCAGTGGCACCATAACCCAGCAGTACGGCAAAATGATGCGGGTCTCTGGCTGTGCCGGTTTCCACGATGATATTGGCGTCACAGCGTAAGCCTTGTTTAATCAGTTCGTGGTGAACGGCACCGGTAGCCAGTAAGGCATGTACCGGAACACTGTCCTGGCTAAAATCGCGGTCGGATAAGACCAACATGACTTTGCCGCCGGTAACAGCTTCAACTGCTTGGCGACAAATAGCCACAATCGCCTCTTCCAGTGTGCCTGAGGCAGGGAAGTTTAAATTGATTTTTTCGTATGCATAATCGTCGCCGAGTTCCAGCAATCGATTGAACTTGCTGGTAGACAATACCGGGGAGTCTATCAGTACCCGCTTGGCGTGCTTGGCGCTGTGTTCAAACATGTTTTGTTCGCGCCCTAAACACGTGGCCAGGGACATGACGATTTGCTCGCGCAGGGGATCAATGGGCGGATTGGTTACCTGGGCAAATTGTTGTCGGAAATAATCATAGGGCGAGCGAATGTGGCGTGACAATACCGGCAAGGGCGTGTCGTCACCCATACTGCCCACGGCTTCCTGACCGCCTTCGGCTAGAACCCGTATTACCTGATCACGTTCTTCAAAGCTGACATTGAAAAGTTTTTGTGCCACTTGCAGCTTATCTTTTTTCATGGGAACGATGATGCTGGAACGATCGTCCAGTACCGATTCAATGTGTTTGGCATTTTCAGCCAACCATTGCTTGTATGGGTGTTGCGATTTTAAATACTGATCAATATTCTGCGGTAGCAGCAGCTCACCGGTACGAGTGTTGACAGCGATCATCTCACCGGGTTTTAAGCGGCCTTTTTGCACCACATCTCCGGGTTCATAGTTATATACGCCGATTTCCGAAGCCAGGGTCATATGACGATCTTTGGTGATGACCCAGCGTGCCGGACGCAGGCCGTTGCGGTCCATGGTGCAGGCGGCGTGTTCGCCGTCTGTCAACACAATCCCGGCCGGGCCGTCCCAGGGTTCCATGTGCATTGAGTTGTATTCATAAAAAGCACGCAATTCCGGATCCATGTTGCTCATATTTTGCCAGGCGGGCGGAATAAGTAGACGCATGGCGCGGAATATATCCATACCTCCAGCCAAAAGAGCTTCCAGCATATTATCCAAAGAGTTGGAGTCCGAACCGGTCATGGAAACCAGGGGACGCACATCTTGCATCGGTATGTGCGGTGATTCAAATTTGTGGCCTCGGGCAACGGACCAATAACGGTTGCCTTGTATGGTGTTAATTTCTCCGTTGTGAGCCAAATAACGAAACGGTTGTGCCAGACGCCATTGGGGCCAGGTATTGGTGGAAAAGCGTTGATGGAATACGCATAAGGATGATTCCAACACAGGATCATTGAGATCCTGATAGAAAATGGGCAGGTTTTCCGGCATTACCAAACCTTTGTAGGAGACTACTCGGCTGGATAAGCTGGGGACATAAAAAGTGGCGTCTGCATCCATCAGCGCTTTTTCCGCACGTCGACGCCCGATATATAAATGCCGTTCAAAGGTGGTTTCATCCATGCCATCGGGGGCGTTGACAAAAATTTGCTCGATTTGCGGCAAACTGTTCAGAGCTTCTTCGCCACAGGCGGACGCATCGGTGGGTACCTGGCGCCAGCCTAAAACTTCCAAACCTTCTTGTTGCAGCTCCGCTTCCAGTCGTGATCGCGCCTGCTGAGCCAGAGTATTGTCCGGGTTCAGAAAAATCATGCCAACGGCATACAAATCCTTTAGCGCAAAAGAATTTTGTGTCGCTACTTGTCGTAGGAAGGTATCCGGTTTTTTCAGCAATAAACCACAACCGTCACCGGTTTTACCATCGGCGGCAATCGCACCCCGGTGGGTCAAGCGGGTCAGAGCGCCAATGGCAGTTTTCACCAACCAGTGACTGGGATTGTTGTCCATTTGAACAATCAACCCAAAACCGCAATTGTCTTTTTCAAACTCGGGTCTGTACATGCTTCGATCAGTGTTCACGGATACCATCACTTTCTTGTTTTCTATGAAATAAATTGTTGTTAATCACAGACTTCCCCCGTGCCGACTTAATTCAACGGTCGGTCTAATAGTAAGGAAGCAGAATCGAAATACGCGTAGCGGCAATGTCAGCTGGGGGTGAGCCGTCAGCTGTTAAATCGAGCCGTAACTACGCTGTTTTTTCAGAATTCTTTTGCCACAGCTTGAATACTTAGGGACGGCTTTATAAATCAAAAGCTTACATGATTTCCCTGGGGATGTCAGCTGGATTGGCTGAAACTTTCCTCGGATATTCAGGCAAATGGCTGCAAATTATACTTGGCTGGGAGGGAGGGTTCAACGTGTGCCCGCAAGGGTTATTGCTGAAATTGTTTAAAACTTGTTGTCTCTAGCTAAACGGATGTCTTTTTGGATGTTTTTTAGCTGCCGAATCCAGGGTTTGGCGTGTTGCAGTGGTTCGGGTAATTGGGCCACAGCGTGAGTTGCACTGCGGTAGTCGGGGTAGAGGCCAAAGACCAGGCTGTGCCAATGCTTTCCCCGGTTTGTGCTCTGGTAATAAGCCAGTTTGGTGGAAGGCAAGTCATTTTGGTTGAGAAATTTATCAATGGTTCTTTTTTCGTATCCAGCTAATAGTTGCAGGGTAAAGGCATCGGGGTTTTGCTGCATCAACCATTGTTCACTATTGGGGAATCGCTTGTCCTCAGTCATTGGAGCTATTGAGATATTCTGAGCAATCTGTACCTGAGATCCTGTGGCCACAGTGGTGGAAAGGGTGGTTTCAGAGGTGTTCGTCGTAGAAAGGGCAGTATCTGTTTCAGAAGTATTAGACGTAGGAACGTTCGATGGAGAAACTTTTGATGCAGAAACTATAGTCGATGGAACGGCTTCGGCGTTTTGCGCCTTAGGCTCTTTGGGGGTTGCCGATTGGGGGCGTAGCGGTTGTACGGAAGATTTTGCTTGGGATAACTCCGGGGGATTGGGCGAGCGACTCAAATGGGACAGATACAAGGCATTGAGTTCATTTTGAAACAAAATGATCAGCAGTAAAATGATGAATACCAAAACTCCCACAGCGACCCCCAGAGTGCTTTTGCTGGATCCCTTTCTTTGCCCCAGTTTGGGTTTTACCCTGCGTTTTATGGGGGTCATCTCAAATAAAACACGATGAGCCAGGTCAACAATAACGCCGGGAAGGCCATCGGATTGCTTATAAAGCTTGGCAACGGCAGCATCGGTGAAGGTATTTTCGGAGTTGAGTCCGGCTACCTTGGTGCGATGTAACAGTAACCCTCGGGTATGTTGTTCCGTAAACGGCGGTAAATCGATCTTGCGGATATCACTTTGTTTGTGTTTTTCCATGTCGCTGGATGCAAACTGGATCTTAATCTGGGGTTCACAA